>NZ_JAUCBZ010000004.1 GCF_034676545.1 Pararhodobacter sp. | reverse complement strand
ATTGTAGATGGCACGTCCATTATTACTCTGGCGGTAATTTCCCAGTGCAAATGCCAAATGATCCACATTCTGGAGGTCCGCGCTTTGCTGGTGCGCATAGTCATACATATCCGACAGAAGCGCCCGGTCGCTCGTGGTCAGGAAGTTTAGAGGGTTTCATACCGATATGGTTGAGGTCCATCCCATTAACGCCTGAGATCACGGGCGGCTCAACGCCGTTGTTTTCGGTTCCGAACAAGCGCGACAGCATCAGAGCTCGACCGACGCCTGCGGCTGTCGATTTATTGCTTTGCGCTGCAGGCAGCAAAGAATCAGATTGTTTAGCCACTTCCGGATTTGAAGAAAGCAGCATTTCGATCAGGCTCTTGGGGTCTTCACCTTTTCCCTCGGCCTGGTGCGTACGGTAGTTGAAGTCTCAGCGGATCTTTGACCTAGATCGCTGGCGTAATCTTGTGGATATTGTGCTTGCTCTATTGCAGGCAATTCCTTGAAGTGATCAAGGACGGAGCTGAAAAAATTCGTTAGTTTCCCTGTGCTGTTGTATTCGGCCATGGCTTTTGCCGCCACTTTCTCTTCGCCATGCTTCTTCCTTATCGTAAGACTCTCGCCAAGCAGCGTGGCGCTCATCCACCGTATTACGTACCGCTGTCGTCGTAAATAATGTTCGACAACTGTTCTCGCGATAGACCGGAAAATGGGTTTTTTATAGCGTTTCCGCCTCTAGCGGCGTGGTTCACGAATGCCGTTGCCTGCTTGGCCCTGGCCAATAACTCTGGATCGCCGGTCTTCGGAACCTTACATTCGTGCCGCGCTTTGTTGGCATAGTACGCATCGCCGACTGTCTGATTCAGGATGCTTTTTTTGCCTTGTCGGCCAACTCTGAACGTGTGAGTGTTCTATCCCGTTCCTCGGCTCTGCTGGTGCTCGCTGCCAGCTGACGGGCCAGCGTAGAAATGGTTTGCATACCGCTAGATGTCCACCCTGATTTGGCGAGGTGTCAGAAGTTTGCTCGACCGCAGACGTCACCTTGAAGCCATCGTGCCGCCGGTTTGCGCGAATAGCATTTCGATCAGGTTCATGGGGTTTTCGCTTTTCCCCTCCGCCTGGTGCGTGCGATAGTTGAAATCCCGGCTTATTTTTGTTACTCCAGATCGCTGGCATAATCTTTTGGATATTGCGCTTGCTCGATCGTGGGCAGCTCCTTGAAGTGGTCAAGGACGGAGCTGAAGAAATTGGTCATTTTCCCCGTCCGGTTATATTCATCCATGGCTTGGGCTGCGACTTTTACACGCCAAGCCTGTTCCCTATCATCCGATTCATAGTAAGCCGCTCTACGTTCATTGATGGTGTAGTTTCCGCTGTCGTCATAGATGATGTTGGACAGTTGTTCTCTCGACAGGCTACCAAAAGGGTTTTTCACCGATCTGCTGCCCCTGTCCGAGCTAGTGACGAATTCCGTTGCTTGCTTAGCTCTTGCTAACAACTCTGGATCGTCATTGTCTTAGGAACCTCGTTGTTGTACTTGGCTTTGTTAGCTTGGTAGGCGTCACCAAATATTTGATCTAACAAAGAGGTCGCCTTGTCGGCCAATTCTGAACGGCTGAGCATTTTGTCCCGAGCCTCTGCGCGGCTGGCACTGTCCGCCAATTGGCTGGCTAGCGTGGAAATCGTCAGCGTGCCGCCGCCTTGGGTGCCTGATGCGCCCTGATTTTTCGAGGCGTCAGAAACAAGCTCGGTCGCCCAAGCCGCCTTGAACGCCACCGCATTGCCTGTTTGGGCAGTGGAATACGAACCAGAGAGCTGACCATAACTGCCTCCGTGAGCCTGGAACCTGTGCGAAAAAACGAACCGGCCGAATATGAAAAACCCGGCAAAAATCACCGGGGTTTTTTGGACGATGCTCAAATTGCCTATTTCATTACGAAATCACCGTCCATGCATAGGTGGTCAGGTTGGTAGAGGTATGGTGGCGGTGCAGATCGCTCCGCCGCTAGCCGTTGCGGTCTTGTTCCATTGCGGGATTTTGTAGCCGCCGGGTTGCAGCGCATTGACGAAGGTTGTGCTGAACACGCAGGTCTTGGAACCGATTTTATAACCGGACGTTTTGCATAGTTTACGTCCGGGCTGATCAGGCTGGTGACGGCGTAAGAGTTAGAGCCTAACTTCGAAACGGTTCGTGGGCCGGTTTTGGAGAGGCGTTGGCGTATGTGCTTGATTCGTTGCTGGTGACAATCGCATAAGTTGCATCTGTGGTGGTGTTGTTATTTTTGAAGGTCACCGTTACAGGTGGCCCCGCAATTGCAGCCGTGGCGGCGAAGATGGAGGTGGCGGCGAGCAGTTTTGGCAACAATTTCATGGATTACTCCTTACGGTTGGTGAGTCAGTGGCGTTTTTTGGCTCTTGGGGTAGTTCATTGGCTTGTTGCGGGCTTTGCTCGAATAGCATCTCGATCAAGCTCATGGGGTCTTTGCCTTTACCCTCTGCCTGGTGCGTGCGGTAGTTAAAGTCCAGATCAATCTTGGACTGTAGGTCACTGGCGTAATCTTTTGGATATTGCGCTTGCTCGATGGCAGGCAGTTCCTTGGAGTGGTCAAGTACGGCACTGAAAAAAATTGGTCAGTTTCCCCGACTCGTTATATTCCGCTATGGCTTGAGCTATTACCTTCTCGCGCCATGCTTCTTCCCTGCTTGGATGATTCCATCCAAGCAGCGCGACGCTCATTGACTGTATAAATGCTACTATCATCATTGATGATATCTGATAACTGTGCACGCGATAGACCGGAAAAAGGATTTTTCTCATTCCCGGTATTACTGCTTCTATTAACAAACTCTGTGGCTTGCTTGGCCCTAGCCAACAATTCTGGATCGCTGGTCTTTGGAACTTCGCTGTCGTGTACTTTCTTGTTGGCTTGGTAAAGAGTCTCCTGATATTTGACCCAGAAGGTTTTTCGCCTTGTCAGCCAATTCCGAGCGATTAAGTGTTTTATCCCGAGCCTCGGCTCTGCTGGCGCTCGCTGCTAGCTGTCGGGCCGAGGTTGGAAATCGTCTGCTTACTACTGGTCTGCGTAGCATCAGCGTTGAGATTTTCAGTGCCAGCGGATGTTTGTTCATTTACCCGAGAGATTTCCTCAGTCTTCGAACCAAAGCTTGCCTGAACAGAAGAATAACTGACAGCCCCGATCATGAACGACCCCAAGATTTCGAATATGCCAATAATATCGGCAAAAGCGGCCTGAAGTTTAGGCTTGACTACAAGCACACGCCGCCGGCACCCAAATCGAGTCAGCGAAGAATTTGCTGTATCGGGTGCCGCCCAAGGCCGTGGCCAAGAACCTCGCCGTGCCCATTTCGACGCTGTACCGCTGGGTGCCTGCCTCCGCGCACGCTTAACGTGCTTTATTATCCGTTTTCTGAAACGACCCCGAGTACGACGAGTTCTTGCGTCGCAAGGTCGAGGCCGGCCGGGCTTCAATGCGCGCTGGAATGGGGCGATCGAACGATGAAGTTGAGGCCGAATTCACCGCACGCCGTGCCAGTGTGGTAAGCCAGTCGTGAGAGTTGTCTGGACGCCCGAAGCGCAGCAAGACCGTGCCGATGTGTGGGACCAAATCGCAGCCGACAATCCGTGCGCGGCGGCCCGGATGGATGAGATTTTCAGCGATGCGGCCGCCCGGTTGCCCCAGCACTCCATGTTGGGCATGCCGGGAATCGTTCCCGGCAGCCGCGAGTTGATCCCGCATGAAAGCTATCGCCTAGTGTACCAGATCGACGGCGAAACGCTGTGGATACTGACACTGGTTTCACACACTGCCCGCCTGTGGCCGCCTGTGCGCGATTAAGAAACGATCATGGCAACGATGAAACGACTGCTTTCGAGCCAGGCCTCGGTCGGCGGCAGCCGGCCAGGAGCGGCCATAGCAGCCCCGGAAAAACGAGCGGCCCGAACGACATGTAACTCATAAGAGACCGGCTGCTCGGCCGTGTAGTAGGTCAGCTCGATCTGGGCGGAAGTTGCCGTTCAGCTTGTGCCGACTGAACGGCAGCAGTGCGAGGGCAACTTGCCGCTCAGCGCTCAGATCGTGTCCCAAGGCGCTTGCTTAAACGTATCAAGATTGGTACGCTCACAGGCCATGAAGACCCCAATCTTGGATGTGCGCTTTTTTCGCTACCGAAAGCGGCAACGAGCCTGTGCGAGAGTGGCTGAAAGCACTGCCCGCCTCCGAGCGCCGCACGATTGGCGAAGACATCAAGACCGTGCAGTTCGGTTGGCCGCTGGGAATGCCCTTGGTGCGCAAGCTGGCAAAGGATCTGTGGGAAATCCGGATTCATCTTGTGACAGGATTGCACGGCTGCTGTTTACCGTGGTCGGCCACACGATGATCTTGCTTCATGTCTTCATCAAGAAATCACAGGGCACACCAGCCGATGAACTGGATGTAGGCAAGCGTCGTTTGCAACAACTCAGGAGTTAGGTATGAACATCCACATTGGTAGTAGTTTTGATGACTTTCTGGCTGAAGAGGCTGTGCTCGACGAAACCACCGCTGTGGCCATCAAGCGTGTTGTGGCATGGCAGATCGCGCAGGAAATGAAGGCGCAGCATCTGACCAAGACCGCTTTGGCCGCGAAAATGGATACGAGCCGAGCCGCACTCAATCGTTTGCTGGATGGGGCTGACACCAGCCTCACACTCACTACGCTCACCAGTGCAGCGAAGGCGCTCGGCAAGAACCTCCGTATCGAGTTGGTCTGACACGCCGTTTTTTGAACGGTGTCCTGTGCCTGTGCCTGCGACATGCGCAAGATACGAATCTGCCAGGTGGCCCGAGCGACAAGCCTCGGCCTGCAGGACATGTTGAGGAGAGGGAAAAGCCCGCCACTTGGCGCGACGAGCGCTGAGCGGTAATTCACCCTCGCACTGCTGCCGTTCTGTCGGCACAAGCTGAACGGCGACTTGGGCCGAACTGTGCTGCCCGACGTCGGATTTTCGCGAGTGGCAGCTTTCTGATCGGTCAGCTGCCGTTACACGTGCAAATGTCATTAGGTGCTTGAGGGTCGGAAACGGCCATCGACTGTTTGGTATCCCCGCCTCACGCCACTCAATTCCAACACTCACGTCGATTGCGGTGCAGTCGGATTCTGAAAATGACACCTGTCGAAGGGCGTTGCCAGAGCCGGGCTTCGACAGGCTCAGCCCGAGTCTTGTGGTGTATTCAATTGCCGGCTTACCGATTGCTCCACCCGAGTTCCGCCAGGATGGCGGCGGCGCACGCGGTGCCCGAACGCACCGCGGATTCGAGCGTGGCGGGGTAGGGCGAATCGAGATAGTCGCCCGCCAGCCACAAGCCGCGCAGCGGCGTGCGCATGCCAGGACGCGAGATGCCGGGCCGGCAGGCGATGGTGGCGCGTTTTTCGACGATCACCTGTGACCACAGCGGCGCGGGCAGTGTGCGTCCCAAGTTCTGCTCCAACTGGCGGTGCACGGCCAGGATGAGCGCGTCGCGTGGCAGATCCTCATGTGCGCCGCGCGCGCTGATGACGCACGACATCAGCCCTTCCGGCCCACCCAGCTGGCCGCGGTCGAAGGCCCACTGCGCGGGGGCCGTGGCGCTGCCGCCGACCAGTCCGATCATGGTCTCGGGCAGTCTCTGGCCCTTGCCCAGGGCCAGGTACACCGACACGATGGGCTCGTGGGGCAGGGCGTCGATGTGGGCTGCGAGTTGATCGCATTGACCGGTCGAGGCGAGCAAGGTGCCGGCGTGATAGGGCGCGGTGGCGATCACGACGTTGGGCCAGGGCTGGCTGCCGGGGTCGCCCTCGAGGCTAAATCCCCCAGGGACCGGCTCGATCGCGTCGATGGCATTGCCGGTGCGCACCCGACCGCGCCGGGTGGCGAGATAGCGGGCGGCGGGCACGGGGAAGAGCTCGGACAGATCGGTGCGCGGGATCAGCAGTTCGCTGGCCGTCGCCGAGGCGGCCAGGCTGTCGCGCAATACGTTGGCAAACACCTGCGCGGCGGCTTCGGCGACCGGTGTGTTGAGCGCGGCCACGCACAGGGGCACCCACACCAGCTGGATCATGGCCGGCGTCTGGCGGGTGTGCGGCAGCAGCGCCGTCACCGTCATCTCTGGCGGGGTGCGGAAGTCCTGCTGCTTCAGCCAGCGCATCAGGCGCAGCATGGCGAGGCGGTCGCCCCAGGACAGGCCGCGCGCGCGCAACAGGCCGACGGCGAGGTGAAAGGGTGCCGGCAGCGCTGCGGCCTTGAAGTGCAGGCGGCCCGGCACGTGCAGGGTCAGGGGCAGGTGGGCGAGCTGCTTGGGCGAGCAGCCAGTGAGGCGCAGCAGGCGGGTCAGTTCGGTATAGGCGCCCAGCAAGATGTGCTGGCCGTTGTCGACCCGCCAATGGTGGTCCTTGTGCACCACCCGGGCGCGGCCGCCCATGGTGTGCGAGCGCTCGAACACGGTCACATGCACGCCGGCGCGGGCGAGCTCGACCGCGCACGCCATGCCGGCATAGCCAGCACCGATCACCGCAACGACGGGCACGGCCATGGTCTCAGCCCTTGAACCAGGTGCTGCCGGCCAGCCACACCTTGCGCACCGGAGTCAGCGAGATGCGGCGGTCGAGCACCTGGAAGCCGTCGGGGGCGATCTCGCGCAACAGGGTGCGGTAGATCGCGGCCATCACCAGCCCGGGGCGCTGCGCCTTGCGATCGCCCGCGGGAAGCTGGGCGAAGGCCTGCTCGTAGAAGTGTTCGGCGCGCTCGGCCTGGAACGCCATCAGTTCGCGGAAGGCGTCGGAATAGCGCGCCTCGAGGATGTCCTTGGCGGGCACGCCGAAGCGCTGCAGATCTTCGATCGGCAGGTAGATGCGGCCGCGGCGGGCGTCTTCGCCGACGTCGCGAATGATGTTGGTGAGCTGCAGGGCCACGCCCAGGTCGTGGGCGTATTTCAGCGTCTGCCGGTTCTCGTAGCCGAAGATCTCCACCGAGAGTAGGCCGACCACGCTGGCGACGCGATAGCAGTAAAGCTGCAGGCCCTTGAAGTCGAGGTAGCGCGTCTGCGACAAGTCCATCGCCATGCCGTCGATGATCTCCAGCAATTGCTCCTGCGGCAGCTTGAAGCGTGTCAGCACGTCCTGCAGCGCAAACCCCACCGGATGCGTGGGCGTGCCGGTAAAGATGCGCTCGACCTCCTGTCGCCACCACTCGAGCTTGATCTGCGCCAGCGATACGTCGTGACATTCATCCACCACATCATCAACTTCGCGACAGAAGGCGTACAGCGCGGTAATCGCCTGGCGCTGCTCGGGGGGCAGAAACATGAAGCTGTAGTAGAAGCTCGAGCCGCTCTTGGCGGCCCTGTCCTGGCAGTAGTCGTGCGGATTCATGCAATCTTCCGATAGTTCAGGGCGCGCCATCCCAGGCGCAGCCAATCGTGTTTGCCCAGCACCGGGCGGTGGCGAAAAACGTCGTAGTTGGCGGTTTCGATGGCTTCGATGATGCGCAGCCCGCCGAGCACGATCAGGCGCAACTCCCAGCCGATGCGCCCCGGCAGCGCGCGCGCAAGCGGAGCGCCGTCGACCATCATCGCGCGTGCACGTCCGAGTTCAAAGCCCATCAGCGCCCGCCAGCGTTCATCACAGCGCCCGGCGGCGATGTCGTCCGCGCTGACGCCAAAGCGCGCCATATCGTCTTGCGGCAGGTAGATGCGCTGTTTTTGCCAATCTATCGCCACGTCCTGGCAAAAATTGATCAGCTGCAGGCTGGTGCAGATGGCGTCCGAGCGCCGCAGGTTTTCCGGTGTCTCGGCCGCGTACAGGCACAGCAGCAGGCGCCCGACGGGGTCGGCCGAACGCCGGCAGTAGTCGCGTAGCTCGGCAAAGTCGCGATAACGCGTCTTGCCCACATCCTGGACGAAGGCGTCGAGCAAGTCGCGCAAGCGCTGCACGGGCAGTTTGTGCGCCCGAATCGCACGCCCCAGGCGCGCGAACATCGGCGCCAGGCTGGCGTCGGTCACCGCCGCGCCGCGCGCGCAGGCCTCGAGCGCCAAACGGTAGTCGTGCAGGCGCGCCAGCCTCGCCACCGGCGCCGCATCGCCTTCGTCGGCGACGTCGTCCGCACTGCGCGCAAAGGCATAGATCGCCTCTACCGGCTCGCGCAGACGCGAGGGCAGCAGCAGGGACGCGACAGGGAAGTTCTCGTAATGGTCGACCGGCATGCCTGACACAAGAGGGGAGAGCCGCGGGGGACACCCGCGCATGCGGGCGGGCGGAGTATAGGGGCTCGTCCGTGCAAACGGGAAGTGCTGCGCGCCTTGCGCCCCGACTAGCGCAACAGCAGGGTCGGAATCGTAGCCGAGCGCAAAAGTTCGGCGGTCTTGCTGCCAAACAACAGGCTGCGCAGGGCAGAGTGGCCGAACGCGCCCATGATCAGCAGATCGATCGCCTCGTCCGCGACGCTGCGCGCGATGGCGCTGTGCGCATCCGCCGCGGTGAGCACGGCGCTGACCTCGAAACCTGCATCCTTGAGGCGCGTGCTGGCCCAGTCGAGCTGCCTGGACGCGTGGGTGTTGTCCTTGCCCGACATCAGCAGATGAATGGGCAGGCCGCGAAACAAGGGGCTGGTGGCGACCATGTGCACGCCGCGCCGGGTGACGGTGCCACCATCGAAGGCAATCATCACGCGCTGCGGCGTCTTGAAACCCTCGGTAACGGTCAGGATGGGCTTGCGCAGCGCCCGCACCACGCGCTCCACGTTGCGCCCGAGGGCGCGCTGGCTGGCCTCGGCGGACTCGCCGCGGCGGGCGAGCACCAGCAGGCGAACGCCTTCTTCCTGTTCGGCCAGGGTCTGTTCCAGTTCGCCGTGGCGCAGGCGCATGTCCACCTGGCTGACGCCGGCGGCGCTGGCGCGCTGGCGTAGCCGGTTAAGGAAGATGCGGCCCTGTTCGCGCGCCGCGCGGCTGTGGGCTTCATCTGCGGCGGACAGGCGGTCGAGCAGGTTCTCCTGGGCGTCGATGCCGATCGCGCCGCTATGGTCCTGGCCCGAGCTGCGCTCGGGATGGCGCTCGATGACGTGGAGGAACTCCAGCGGGGCGTCGAGACGCCGCGCCGCCCACGCCGCATAGTCAGCCACATGGTCAGCGAAGCGGGATTGGTCCACACAGGCCAGTACCTTGTTTGTGTTCTTCATGGCGCTACTCCTCTCAGTGGCCCGCCAGCATGTCCGCGGCGCCGTCCTTGTCATGGACGGCGAACTTGTCCACCAGCGTTGCGCTGGCCTCGTCGATGCCGATCACTTCCACCGCGGTCGCTTCGCGGCGAAACTTGATCACCACCCGGTCCAGCGCACTGATGGCGGTGATGTCCCAGAAGTGGGCGCGACTGACGTCGATGCGCACGGTGTCGATGACTTCCTTGTAGTCAAAGGCACTGATGAAGCGCTCCGCCGAGGCGAAGAACACCTGGCCAGTGATGGTGTAGGCGCGCGTGCGACCCTCGTCCTCGGTGCGCGAACTCACATGCAGCACCTGTCCCACCTTGTGGGCGAAGAAAAAGCCCGACAGCAACACCCCCACCAGCACGCCCCTGGCCAGATCGTGGGTAATCACCACCACCACCACCGTGGCCAGCATCACCACGCTGGAGCTGGCCGGATGGGTGCGCAGGTTGCGGATTGAGGCCCAGCTGAAGGTGCCGATGGACACCATGATCATCACCGCCACCAGCGCGGCCATCGGAATACGCGCCACCCAGTCGCCGAAGAACAGCATCAGCAACAGCAGGAACACACCGGCGGCCAGCGTCGACAGGCGCCCGCGGCCGCCCGATTTCACATTGATCACCGATTGCCCGATCATCGCGCAACCAGCCATACCGCCGAGAAAGCCGGAGGCAATGTTGGCGATGCCCTGTCCCACACACTCGCGGTTCTTGTTGCTGCTGGAGTCGGTCAGCTCATCGACGATGGAGGCGGTCATCATGGATTCGAGCAAGCCCACCGCCGCCAGGGTGGCCGACACCGGGAAGATGATCGCCAGTGTCTCCAGGTTCAGCGGCACATCGGGCAGCAGGAAAATGGGCAGGCTGTCAGGCAGCTGGCCCATGTCGCCCACGCTGCGGATGTCGAGATCAAGGAAGATGGCGACGCCGGTGAGCACCACAATGGCGACCAGCGGCGAGGGCACTGCCCTGGTGAGGTAGGGAAAAAGATAGATGATGCCCAGCCCGGCCGCGGTCACCGCATAAACATGCCAGCTCACATTGGTGAGTTCCGGCAGCTGGGCCATGAAGATCAGGATGGCCAGCGCATTGACGAAGCCGGTGATGACCGAACGCGAGACGAAGCGCATCAGCCCACCCAGCCTGAGCCAGCCGGCGATGATCTGCAGCACGCCGGTGAGCAAGGTGGCGGCGAGCAAGTATTGCAGGCCGTGTTCCTTGACCAGCATCACCATCACCAGCGCCATCGCGCCGGTTGCCGCCGAGATCATGCCCGGACGGCCACCGGTAAACGCGATGACGATGGCGATGCAAAATGAAGCATAGAGGCCGACCTTGGGATCGACGCCGGCGATGATCGAAAACGCGATCGCTTCCGGTATCAGGGCCAGTGCGACCACCATGCCGGCGAGCAGATCATTGCGGACATTGGACAGCCAGTCCTGGCGTAAGGCTTTGAGCATTCTTGTATTCCGTGGTGGGGCCGGTCAGGGAGACGGATTCGGGGCGGACGCAAGCCGGTCTTGCTGGTCAACGGAATAAGCAACGAACCCCGCATCATCCAGGGTCGGCAAAACACATTGAATCGGATGTGAAGCCTCGTTCAAGCGCGGGCCGGCTTGAACGCTGGCGCGCAGCGCAGAGTGGACCGCAAACGGCGGACAGCGGGCTTGAAGAGTGGACGCCCTGATCACGGTCTGAACCGTATTCAGCAGGCGTTTCTTTTAACCCGGCGGCAAAGGCGGTGTCAATCCGCGCTCGACGGTGTCAGGCTCACGCCAGCGCGAAGCCACATGCAACCAATCGGGGCCAAGGGTGACAAAATGGACTGTCATTTCCTGCTGCCCCCGCCCATGCTCACTGCCCACGCCCTGCGCAAAACCCTGCCTGGCACCCCGCCACGCATCTTGTTCGACGCCCTCGAGTTGCAGGTG
Source organism: Pararhodobacter sp. (assembly GCF_034676545.1). Classification (NCBI taxonomy): domain Bacteria; kingdom Pseudomonadati; phylum Pseudomonadota; class Alphaproteobacteria; order Rhodobacterales; family Paracoccaceae; genus Pararhodobacter; species Pararhodobacter sp. Next base: position 98,723 of record NZ_JAUCBZ010000004.1, on the reverse strand, counting down.
GCCGCAGGCGAGTGCGTGGCGATTGTCGGCGAGTCGGGCTCGGGCAAGTTGACACTGCTGAACTGTCTGGCCGGACTCGAGCCGGTCGATGGGGGGCGTATCGAAGTGGGTGGGCAGCGCATCGAAGGCCTGGATGAGGATGCGATGGCGCGCTTGCGGCGCTCAGCCTATGGCTTCGTGTTCCAGGCTTTCCACATCCTGCCGCACCTGTCGCTGGCGCAAAACGTGGCGCTGCCGCTGTGGCTGTTGAAGACCGACGACAAGGTGGCCGATGCGCGGGCGCGCGCAATGTTGACGCGTGTGGGCCTGGGCACGCGCGCCGACGACCCGCCGCATGAGCTCTCCGGCGGGGAGATGCAGCGCGTGGCGATCGCGCGCGCGCTGGTGCACCCGTCCACGTCTGGTGTTGGCCGATGAGCCCACCGGCAACCTCGACCCGGTGCGTGCAAGCGATGTGCTCGACCTGCTGCTCGAGCAGATTCGCGACAGTCAGGCCGCCGGCGTGCTGGTCACGCATTCGCGTGTGGCCGCAAGGCGTGCGGACCGCGTGCTCGAACTTGGTGTGCAGGGGCTGGTGGACATCACGGAGCGCGCGTGAGCGCCACGCTGCACCGGCTGTTTCTTGCCAGTTTGCTCAGGCGCCGCCTGGCAACCGCCTTGTCGCTGCTGGCGATTGCGCTGGGGGTGGCGCTGGGCCTGGCGGTGCAACTGATCCATACGGCTGCCATCGACGAGTTCGGGCGCGGCATGCGCCTGATCGCTGGCGAAGCCGATCTGCAGCTGGTGGGGCCGCGCGATGGTTTTGACGAAGCGATCTACCCGGTGCTGGCCGCGCGCGCCGAAGTGGCCGAAGCCAGTCCGGTGCTGGTGATTCAGGCGCGCCTGCCGGGACGTGAGGATGCGCTGGAGATCTACGGCGTGGACCTGTTTCGCCTTGCGCGCGTGCAGCCCATGCTGCTGCCGCGCGCGGACTCGGCTGCTGCGGACACACGCTTCGTCGCGCTGCAGCCGGACAATATTTTTCTCAGCAATGAGGCGCGCGCGCACTTGAGTGAGCCGCGGAGATTGACAACCGGCGCGACCACCGATGTGAGCACCGACGAGACTGCGCCCGCGGGCTTGCGGGATGGCGAACTTGAGGTGCAATCGGGCGTGCGCAGTTTCAAGCTGCAAGTGGCCGGAGAAGTACCCGCCGCCAGCGGGCAGCTGGCGGTGATGGACATCGCTGGCGCGCAGCAGCACTTCGATCGCATCGGCGTCCTGAGCCGTATCGATCTCAAGCTCGCCGCTGGGGTCAGTGTGCAGATGGCCCACCAGTCGCTGGCGGCGCTGTTGCCGCCTGGTCTGGCGCTACGAGTGCCGGAGGCGGCGGCGAGTGAGGTCAGCACGCTGTCACGCGCTTACCGGGTGAACCTCACCATGCTCGCCGCCATTGCGCTGCTGACCGGCGGCTTTCTGGTGTTCTCGACGCAGCTGCTGTCGGTGGCGCGCCGTAGACGCGAATTTGCCTTGCTGCGGGCGCTCGGCATGGAAAGGCACCAACTGTTGCGCGGCCTGCTCGCCGAAGGCGCGGCAGTGGGGCTGGCGGGTGGGCTGTTGGGCGTGGCGCTGGGCCACGTGCTGGCAGCGGCGGCGTTCAAGCTCGTAGGTGGTGATCTCGGCGCAGGTTTTTTCCGCGGCACGCAGCCGCAGCTGCAGTTCGACGCCGTGCTGGTGGTGGGCTATCTGCTGCTCGGTATCGCCGCGGGCGTGATCGGTACCTGGTTGCCGGCGCGCGAGGCCTCACGCGTCGCACCGGCGCGGGCGCTGAAGGCGGGCGAGGCCGAATACGCGGGCCTGCCCCAGGTGCAGGGTGGATGGCGGCCCGGTGTGGTGTTGTTGATGATCGCCGGGCTGGCGTGCACCCTGCCTCCGTTCAATGACATTGCGCTGGGCGGCTATGGCGCCGTTGCACTCACTCTGGCGGCTGCGGTGCTGTTGTTGCCGACGCTTGCGCGTGCGGTCTTGCCCTTGTTGCACCGAGGTCGGGCGCTGAGCTGGCGTCTTGCCCACGCCCGCCTGTCCGCCACTCCCGGCCAGGCGGTGGTGGCCGGGGCAGGGGTGGTGGCCAGCGTGGCGCTGGCGGCGGCGATGGCGATCATGGTCAGCTCATTTCGCGTCTCGGTCGATGACTGGCTGGCGCAGGTGTTGCCGGCGGATCTGTACGTGCGCGCTTCGGTGTCGTCCGGCAGTGGTTATCTGGATGGCGACGCGCTCGCACGCATCGCCGCCGTGCCGGGCGTGGCTGACGTGGACACCACACGACAGGTCAATCTGCGCATCTCGGACGAAGAGCCCTTGTTTACCGTGCTTGCGCGCCCGGTACGCGGCAACTGGGGCTTGCCGCTGATTGCGGGAAGCAGCGAGCGTCCGGCCAGGGTAAGCACGGCCGATGCGGCAGGCGAAACCGACGCTGACTTGCCCCCGGCATGGATTTCCGAAGCGACCGCCGACCGTCGGCAGATCGGAGTTGGCGATCGCCTGACGCTGCCGCTGGGCGGGCAGCTGCGCAATTTCATCGTCGCCGGCATCTGGCGCGACTACGCCCGCCAGCACGGCGCCGCACTCATCGACAGCGCCGACTACGTCGCCCTTACCGGCGACCAGCGCATCAATGACGCGGCCATCAGCCTGGTACCGGGTAGCGACGCTGCCACGGTTGCCGCTGCCCTGCGCGCCGACTTTGGCGCCGAGCACCTCACCATCGCCTTGCCGGGCGAGATCCGCGCGATCAGCCTGCAGATCTTCGACCGCACCTTCCTCATCACCTATCTGATGGAGGCGGTGACGGTCATGATCGGGCTGTTCGGCATCGCCACCACCTTTGCCGCATTGGCGACCACGCGCGAGGGCGAATTCGGCATGCTGCGCCATCTTGGCTTCACCCGCGCCGACATCGGCCGCCTGATCGCGATCGAAGGTGCGCTGACGGCGAGCCTGGGCGTCATCACCGGCCTGCTGGCCGGCGCGGCGATTGCCTGGATCCTGATCGAGATCGTCAACCGCCAGAGTTTTCACTGGAGCATGGATCTTGCCGTGCCCTGGGGCGCGCTGGCGCTGTTTGCCAGCAGCCTGATCGTGCTGGCGGCCCTGGTCGCGCGGCTGGCGGGGGCGCGTGCGATGCAGCGCTCGGCGGTGCTGGCGGTGAAGGCGGACTGGTGAGGTCGGCTCAATGAGGGCAGGGCGATGACACAGTCGATAAATGAAGCTCAGCGGCGTGGGCCCCGCAACGCCTGCGCCGTGATCGGACGGTGCTGCGCCGGCCTGCTGTGGGCTGCGGTGCTGGCCGTGCTGGCCCCGGCGCCGCTGCAGGCGACCGATGTCATCCCGGCGCAAGCGTCGTATCCACCGGTGCTGGCCGGCAAGGCGCTGAGTTTTCCGCACGATCTGGGCGCCCACCCCGACTACCGCACCGAATGGTGGTACATCACCGGCTGGCTGCAGGACGCTGCGGGCGTGGAGCGCGGCTTTCAGCTCACCTTCTTTCGCGTGCGCACGCTGATCGGCGACGACAACCCCAGCCGCTTCGCCCCCAGCCAGCTCATTCTTGCACACGCCGCAGTGGCCGACCCGGCGACTGGCCAGCTGCGCCACGCCGAACGCGCGGCACGGGCCTATCCCGGGCTGGCCGAAGCCCTCATAGGCACGACCCAGGTGGGGGTCGGCGGCTGGTCGCTGGTCGCTGATGAAGATGGGCGGGGCAGTGAGCTGGGGCCGTATCGGACTCATATCGATGCGCAAGACTTCGCCTTCGACCTCGTCTTCGATCCCGGGCGCTCACCCCTGCTCAATGGTCGCGAAGGTTTCAGCCAGAAAGCGCCCGATCCGATCAATGCCAGCTACTACTACAGCCGGCCGCAGCTGCGCACCACAGGCACGCTGCGCCTGGACGGCGAACCCTTCGCGGTCAGCGGCCACGCCTGGCTGGACCACGAGTGGTCGAGCGAGATCCTGCCCGCCAATGCGAGCGGCTGGGACTGGATGGGCATCAACCTGCATGACGGCGGCTCGCTGATGCTGTTCCAGATGCGCGATACCGAGGGGCGGGCAATGTGGGCGGCTGGCACGCTGGGCGACAAGGCCGGGCAGGCGCGCAAGTTTGCTGCCGACGAAGTGCGCTTCGAGCCCTTGCGTCACTGGACCTCGCCGCGCACCGGCGTGCGCTATCCGGTGGAATGGCGCCTGCACCTGGCCGATGGCCGTATTTTGCAGCTACGCCCGCTGCTCGATGACCAGGAGCTAGATAGCCGCAGTTCGACCGGTGCGGTGTACTGGGAGGGTGCGGTGCGCCTGTTTGAGGTGCAGGCAGACGGTGGCGAGCGTGAAATCGGTCAGGGTTATCTTGAAATGACCGGCTATGCAGAGCGCCTGAACATGTAGTGCCGCTGCCCGGGATGCGATAATCCGCCGCATTCGACTGAGGCGGAGAAAGACCTTGATTCTAGTGACCGGCGGTGCGGGCTTTATTGGTGCCAATTTCGTCCTTGACTGGCTCGCCAACAGCGACGAGCCCATTCTTAACCTCGATCTGCTGACCTACGCCGGCAATCTCGAGACCCTGTCCAGCCTGCGTGACGACGCGCGCCATGTGTTCGTGCAAGGTGATATCTGCGATCGTGGGCTGGTGGACCGGCTGCTGGCCGAGCACAAGCCGCGCGCCATCGTGCATTTCGCTGCCGAGAGCCATGTCAACCGCTCCATCCATGGTCCGGGCGATTTTGTGCGCACCAATATTGACGGCACCTTCAGCCTGCTCGAAGCAGCGCGCGGCTATCGCGCCACGCTCGACGCCGCTGGGCAGGCGGATTTCCGCTTCCTGCACATCAGCACGGACGAGGTTTATGGCTCGCTCAGCCCAAGCGATCCGGCCTTCGCCGAGACCAAGACCTACGAGCCCAACAGCCCGTATTCCGCCAGCAAGGCTGCCAGCGACCATCTGGTGCGTGCCTGGCACCACACCTACGGCCTGCCGGTGCTGACCACCAACTGCTCGAACAACTACGGGCCCTGGCAGTTCCCGGAAAAACTCATCCCGCTGATGATCGTCAACGCCCTGGCCGGCAAGCCCTTGCCGATCTATGGCGACGGCCAGAACGTGCGCGATTGGCTGTACGTCAGCGACCACTGCAGCGCCATCCGCGAAGTGCTGGCACGCGGCACGCCGGGCGAAACCTACAACATCGGCGGCTGGAACGAAAAGACCAATATCGAGATCGTGCATGCGCTGTGCGCCTTGCTCGACGAAATGCACCCCCGGACCGAGGGCAGCTATTCACAGCTCATCACTTATGTCACCGATAGGCCGGGTCATGACCGTCGCTACGCCATCGACGCACGCAAGATCGAGCGCGAGTTGGGCTGGCGCCCGGCAGAGACCTTCGATACCGGCATTCGCAAGACGGTGCAGTGGTATCTCGACCATCCGCAGTGGATCGCGGATGTGCAGAGTGGCGCCTATCGCGCCTGGGTGGCGACCAACTACAGCACGCGGGGGCAGGGCGCATGAAAATCCTGCTGCTGGGCAAGAATGGCCAGGTGGGCTGGGAGGCGCAGCGCGCCCTGGCGCCACTGGGTGAATTGGTGGCGCTCGACCGTCACGGCAGCGACGGCCTGTGCGGTGACCTCGAGCAAGTCGACGCGCTCGCCGACACCGTGCGCCGCCTCGCGCCCGATGTCATCGTTAACGCCGCGGCTTACACCGCAGTGGACAAGGCCGAACACGAGGCCGAGCGCGCCCAAGTCATCAATGCCGACGCGGTCGCCGTGCTGGCCCAGCAGGCGTTCGAACTGGGCGCGCTGCTGGTGCATTACTCCACCGACTACGTTTTTGATGGCAGTGGCGAGCAGCCCTGGCGTGAGGACGACACGCCTGCGCCGCTGTCTGTCTACGGCGCCACCAAACTTGCCGGCGAGCAGGCGATTCGGGACAGCCACTGCGACCATCTGATTTTTCGCACCTCGTGGGTGTATGCGGCACGCGGCGGCAACTTTGCCCGCACCATGCTGCGTCTGGCCGCCGAGCGCGAGCAGCTCAGCGTCATCGATGATCAGATTGGCGCCCCGACCGGCGCCGAGCTGATCGCCGACGTCAGCGCCCACGCCATTCGCAGCACGCTGAAGGATCGCAGTCTGTGCGGCACCTATCACCTCGCGGCAGCCGGCCAGACCAGCTGGCACGCTTATGCCAGCTTCGTCATCGACCATGCTCGGCGCGCCGGCACCACGCTAGCAGTGCAGAAAGTCAGTCCGATCCCGACCGCCAACTATCCGACACCGGCCACGCGGCCGCTCAACTCCCGTCTCGACACCCAGCGCCTGCGCAGCCGCTTTGGTTTGCATCTGGCCGACTGGCGCGACGGCGTGGTACGCATGCTGGCCGAGATCGGCTGAGGCCCTGAAGCGCCAAGGCTCCAAGGCTCTGAAGCCCTGGGGCCCGCTCAAGAATTTCAAGAACCTCCCAGGACAAGCGCAACATGATCATCAAAAGCGTCATTCTCTCCGGCGGCTCGGGAACCCGGCTGTGGCCGGCTTCGCGCGAGAGCTACCCCAAGCAGCTGCTGCCGCTCACCGGCGAGCGTTCGCTGCTGCAGGAAACCGCGGTTCGACTGGACAATTTCGTGGGCGCCGAGGTTGATCCGCGCCCGCTCATCGTCACCAACGAAGAGTACCGCTTCATCATTGCCGAACAATTGCGCCAGATCGGTGTGAGTTCGCCACAGATCGTGCTCGAACCCTGCGGCCGCAACACCGCGCCAGCGCTGACGCTGGCGGCACTGGCTGCGCACGGGGAGGGCGACCCGGTGCTATTGGTGATGCCGGCCGACCACGTCATTGCCGATCTTGGTGCCTTTCAACGCGCCATTGCCGAAGGCGGTGAGCTTGCCGCAGGCGGCGCTCTGGTCACCTTCGGCATCGTTCCCGATCGTGCCGAAACCGGCTACGGCTATATCCGTGGCGGAGCGATCCTGGCTGAAGGCAGCCAGGGTCGCGCGCTGGCCGAGTTCGTCGAAAAACCCGATCGAGACACGGCGCAGCGCTACCTTGAAAGCGGTGAGTATTTCTGGAACAGCGGCATCTTTATGATGAAGGCCTCGGTGTGGCTGCGTGCCATCGAGCGCTTCAACCCGGACATGGCCAGCGCGTGCACGGTGGCGTACGCCGGTTGCACGCCCGACGCCGATTTCATCCGCCTGGAGCAGGGCGCGTTCGAGCGCTGCCCGAGTGACTCGATCGACTACGCCGTGATGGAGCGCCTGAGCGACGCACCCGAACTGGGGCAGGGCGTAGTGGTGCCGATGGCAGCGGGCTGGTCCGACGTCGGCGCCTGGGATGCGCTGTGGGCGGTGTCGGACAAGGACTCCGACGGCAACGCCGCGCGCGGCGAAGTCATGTTCGAGGGCTGCCGCAACACGCTGGTGCATTCGGCCAGCCGCCTGGTGGCCGCCATCGGTTGTGAAGACATGATCGTGGTCGAGACCCCCGATGCGGTCATGGTCGCGCACAAGGACCACACTCAGGACGTGAAGAAGGTGGTCGCGCGCCTCAAGGCCGAAGGCCGCAGCCTGACCCAAAGCCACCGCAAGGTGTATCGCCCCTGGGGCTGGTACGACTCGATCGATGAGGGCGAGCGCTTCCAGGTCAAGCGCATCGTCGTCAACCCAGGCGCCAAGCTCAGCCTGCAGATGCACCATCACCGCGCCGAACACTGGATCGTGGTCAAGGGCACGGCCGAAGTCACTAACGGTGAGCGCAGCTTCCTGCTCGGTGAAAACGAATCGACCTACATCCCGCTCGGACACACACACCGCCTGGCAAACCCTGGCAAGGTGCCACTGGAAATCATCGAGGTGCAGTCGGGGAGCTATCTCGGCGAGGACGACATCGTGCGCTTCGAGGACACGTATGGGCGCGGTTGCGCGTGATGGGCTTGCGGTAGTTCAGGTTGGAAAGCAGACAGGAGGCTGATCATGACGAAGCTTGCAATCATCGGCATTACTGATTGGGCTGAAACCGAGCGAGAGCTTGATGAGCTTGGACGCAAGCTTGATGCCCGTGAGGTGGTCCTGGCCGCGGACTATCACCTGAATTTCGCCACTGCAACGCAACTGCTGACTGAACTGCCACCACGTCGGCTGGACACGTTGCGGGCCATCAAAGCCAGTGGCGGCACTTCGATCTATGCGGTAGCCAAGGCGATGGGTCGCAACTATTCCAATGTGCACGCCGACGTCCAAAAGCTGATTGAGCATGGCCTGGTCGAGAAAGATGAAGGCGACCATGTGTTCGTGCCATTCGATGACGTTCTGGTGCGGGTCAATGCATCTTTACTTGAGGCCGCGTGATGCCGGTGTAAAGAGTCAGGAGCGTGCCAGGGGGAGCCTGGCATAAATCCCTGATTCATCAGTGGTGCGGGGGAAGAGACTCGAACTCTCACGCCTTGCGGCGCTGGAACCTAAATCCAGTGCGTCTACCAATTCCGCCACCCCCGCATCCGTGATGGCCTTGAAGCGGGGCGAATTATACATAGACCGGCGCCAAGGGCGCAGGAAGACACACAGGTTTGAAGGAAGATCGAGGCATTGGCGCCACCGATTCGTTCGCCTGAAAACACGAGAATTTGTGTTATGTAAACTTAAATATCGCCGCCAACAGCGTCTGGCGATCCGGGACTTATCGGGTTCACTCGCTCCTCGCTCCTTCAATGAGCGCCCGGCGCCTTGCCCTGTCGCCGTTTCACGCCCGTGATCATCGCGCCGATCAGATTGACGCCCTCGAGGTGACCCATGACGATTGCTGCCACAACATGGACGCCGGCCAGGCTGATCAACGCTGTACCGAGGAAGGCGTGAATATCCTGCAGCCACTCCTCGCCCCAGAACGTATCCGTAGTCTGGAGAAAGCCGCTGACACCGAGCGCAAGCACCAGCGCCATCAGCGCGAGCATCATCACCGCTCCGAGCGCGTTGTGACCGGGTTGGAATTCACGCTTGTGATCGCGAACGGCCGCCACATGAGCACGAAGCCGCGCCGGCGTTGGAAAGAAGTTTTCAAAGCGCGCGTACTGGCCGCCTACGAAGCCCCACACCACGCGGGACACAATCAGGCCGCAGGCGATGTAGCCGGTCCACTGGTGAAGCCCCTCGCCATCATCGACGAGAAAATAGTTGAGCACGACGCAGCTCACCAAGCCCCAGTGGAATATCCGCACGAAAGGGTCCCATACGCGCACGGGAAGATCGGGTTTAGCCGAGAGCATGGAAAGGGTCGCCTCAGAGGCAGGCGGCGGCGTCAAACGCTCAGCCGCCGTCCATTGGTAGATCAGGATTTGCGCTCGAGTTCAGCGCCGGTTTCGGGGTTGAAGTAGATCTCCACTTTCTTGCCGTCCTTGTCGACGCCGTAGATCTCGTAGCAATTGTCCTTGGTGACCTTGAAGGTCTTGATCTTGTAGCCTTCAGCCTCGACTTTTGCCTTGAAGTCGGCCTCCTTCATCCATTTTTCCTTGGGCACGTCGCAACTTGGCCCGGCGAGGACCGCGGATGAAAAGACTGAAGCGGCGACGAGGATGAGAATGCGGTTCATGGTGGCTCTCCTGGGGGCTCATTGAGCACGTCCCGACTCGGAACGTGAGCTCAATCTAGTCCGGCAACATGAACTCACGCTGAACACGGATAGCGTCATTTATGCTCGACACCCTTGCCCAGCATCTGCCCGTTAACGATTTCACCGTATAGATTCACCCCGTCCTTGGCGTGGTACTTGTCGCGAGTTTTTTCTATCCGAGCCATCGATCAAGCGCGGGTCCTGGGGGTCGTTCGTGGCTGTTCATGAATGCCGCCACATGCCAGGCGTCCTCATCCGACAAACTGCGGCCTTTGCCCAAGGGCATGTTCTCCTTGATGAACGCCGCAGCGGTATTGATGCGGTGCATGCCTGCACCCCAATTGAACGAATCTGCCCCCCATAGCGGCGGGAACACGTAGTCCTCGCCAGATTTCTGCCCTTCCCCGCTGTCTCCATGGCACACCGCGCACTGTGCAGCGTAGATATGCTCTCCCTTTGCGAGGTCAAATCCGCCTTCGGGTTGCGGCACTTTCGGGTAGGCACGGCCGGGCAACTCCTGCCCGGTGGGCGCGCCGCTTGCGAGCCAATAGGAATAGGCCGACAGGGCTGCGATCACGCGACCGTTCGCTTCCGGTGCCTTGCCGTTCATGCTGAACTGAAAACATCCTTGCAGCCGTTCGGCGTAGCTGTTCACCTTGTCGTTCTTCTTCCGGTACGCCGGATACATGGGGTAAGCCGCCCACAGCGGGGCGGAATTGGCTTTTCGGCCCTGTTCAAGGTGACAGTTGGTGCACACGAGGCCGTTGCCTACATATTCGGGCGCGTGCTTTTTTGTGTGAACGAAGATGGCGCGGCCCTCCTGTACCAGCTTTCCAAACGCGTTGTCCGGGAGGTCCCTTTCCTTGGGCGGCTGAAAATACCCGTCGCGAGTTGGGTCACCCGCTGCGCTGAGGATTTCCGACTGATCGTCCATCGCGATCTCTTCGGCGTTAGCAGTCATGGCAAATGCGATCAGCAACAGGGCGCTTGTGCGAGCTTTCATCGTCCTGCTCCTGATTCGGTCAAGTTCGCGAAGTACGCCGAGACGGCAGTGATCTCGCCCTCAGTGAGGCTGCGGGCGATGTGCCCCATCAGGTCGTTCGGATCATTCTTGCGCATGCCCTGCTGCCAGGCGATCAACTGCGAAGACAGGTACTGGGCGGACTGCCCCACAAGTGGCGGAAAAGCTTTGCCGACACCCACCCCGCTGGGCCCGTGGCAGGCCACGCACTCAGGAATGTTGCGCTCCCACGCGCCACGCAATGCAAGCACGGCGCCAGTCTCCTGGGCGGCAGCAGCGCGGCTGATCCGTTCGACTTGCGGTCTGGGCTTGTTGGCGAGCATCGTAATGACGGCGTTGGCTTCCTCGGTGCTCAAGGCCGCTGCAAGAGGCTGCATGATCGGATTGGCGCGCTCACCGGAAGCGAAATCGGCCAGCTGTTTTTTCAAGTAGTCGGCGGACAGACCAGCGAGGCGCGGAAACCCGGCCGCGGCCATTCCCTCACCGTCGGCACCATGGCAGGTGACACACGCCATCGCGGCAGGATTGGCGCCCCCACTACTATAGACAGTGGCCGGATCGGCGGCCTGACCAGATACGCAAACCGCTAAGAGAAGCCCTGCGACGGGCCAGCGAGTGGCGCTCATGTAGCCTCCATGTTGTTGCCCAGGCGACGGCACAGGGGCGCTGGGTCGTGGTTCAAGGCTTCGCGGACAGCGCCCTCCAGCCCGGATTAAACCAATCCGCAAGCAGCTCGATGTTGTTGTAGCCCCCCGCTGATTTCACCCGTCAAGCTCAGGTTCGCAGCAAGCTGTTCATCCACCTTAGACGAAATGCTTTCGATCGGCTCCAGTTTGTCCGCCTTACGTCAGCTCCGCCCCCACTCGATCCACTTGCCGCTGTGTGTTCAGCGCGGCGCTCAAAAGTGTCGAAAATTTTTACACATTGGCGTTTCTCAGTCCTTTGCAGGCGGCAGTTCGGCTTGCGTTCAAACGCTGTGGAAAATGCAAAACGCATTTAACGTACTGATTATTAGAATCTATTTTCCGCACTAGACGAAATGCCATTCCTTGACCGTGAATTTCGGCACGTTTCGTGCTTAATGTTGATCGGTGGCAAATTGATGATTAATTGCCTGCCGCTCAACAAGCCCCCCACGGAGATTTAGTCGATGTATCCCCAAAATAAGAAATCCAAGCGCGTCAGCCCTGTACGCCTTGCAGTGACCGGCGCATTCCTGACCGCAGGTCTGGCACTCGGCTCCTCCGCCCAGGCCAGCTTGATGTTCAGCTTCGACTACAGTGGCAACGCTGCGGGCGTGGGGTTCCTGGACGCGACGCAAGGCACCGCCCGCCAAAACGCCTTGACGCTGGCCGGCACCAAGTTCTCGGAGCTGTTTGGTACCTACTTCAGCGACTCGGCAACGATCGTGATGGCGGTGACGTCGTCGGACAACCCGAGTAGCACCACCCTGGCATCCGCGGGCTCGCAACTCACGTGGCAAGGTAGTACCGGATTCACGCTCGGCGAAGTGGTCCAGCAGAAGCTGCAGTCCGGTGGCGTCACCGACCTCAACGGCGCTGCCGCCGACGGTCAAGTGGATGTCAAACTTTGCCAACCTCTGGGAACTCGACTACAACACCGAACCCGCGACCAACGTCTGAGAACTTCTACTCGACGCTGTTCCACGAGTTAACGCATGCGATTGGATTCACGAGCACGATTTCCCAGGCCGGCCGGGACGTTTATGGGTATGGAAGTGAGGACCCTGCAGTAGATGCTGGTACGTGGAACAAGTTCGACAGTTTTCTGGTTCAATGCGGCGGCGCGAACGTGATCGATTCTTCATCACGTATCAATCAGGCCGTATGGGATGCTGCCAGTGTGGGTGATGGCTCACCCAATGGCCTCTGCTTCAATGGCGGCAATGCCGTGCTTGCCAACGGCGGCAACCTGATCGAGCTGTACTCGCCGAATCCCTGGGCGGAAGGCAGCAGCGGTAGTCACCTCAACACCAACAACCCGCAATTCACGGGCAGCCCGCAAAACCTCGGGTCGATGATGCGCCACAACGGCGCCGACGGCTCTTACGATACGCGGAGCTACTCGCCCATTGAAGTCGGCATGCTGACAGATCTGGGTTACACCCGGAACATCCCGCCGACCAACAACGTCCCCGAACCCGGCACGCTGGCCTTGCTGCTGGCCAGTCTGGCGGGTACCTCCTTGATCCGCCGTCGCAACAAGAAGGCATGAGCCATCTGACCGTGTCAGCGGGGTCCCGGAAACGGGGCCCCGTTTTGTGGTCCACGCGCCGCATCAACTTTGGGGCCCTGTACAGACCATGCGTTCTGATCATGTGTCTGGTGGGTCTTTTGTCGGGAGCCGGCGCGATGGCGAATCAGAGTAGCGTGAGCCTTGACGGGCCGCCGAAGTCGTATCCGATCGAAGACGTGGCTGTGCGAGTCCACATCCAGGGCGCCCGAGGCTTGGCAATGCCACAGATCACGCTGAATGGAAACGGAACCGGCACACTGGAGCGTGATCAGCAGACATCATCGTTTGCCTACCCATCCAAGGATCTGCTGGTGCTCATGAATGCCTTGTATCGCATCCATTTCTTCGGCTTGCAGGATGACCCGGGCGTAACCTATTCGATCTTTCTGCGCGACGACGGCATGGTGGTGACGCAGGCGCTGAAAATGAGTGATGTGGGCAGCACCCGCGTCTGTTTCTCAGCCGGCAGCTACGAGAAATGCGTCACCTACGTGGGTGATGGACCCGCCGAGCTGAGCGACATCGTGCGCACCGTGGTCACGCAAGCCGAGCGACTGGCAGGTGTTCCTGCCAAATAGGCCCTGTGCAGGCCCTGCGCACGCGGCCGCGAGCCGCCCAGCAAGGCCAGTGAGGCCACTGGGTGCGATCGAGGATTGACCACTGCAAGCGCTGCTGTCGATGTGTTTTGCGATTCAGTGCTTGTGGCGGTGGTGGGTGTCCGGGAAGTGCGGATGCTTGTGCACCAGCGCTTCGTGCCGGTGCCAGTGCTCGTGGGCTTCGTCGCCGTTCCAGTCGAAATCGTGTTGGTGGCGATGATGCGCGTCGTGAACATGGCGGTGGCTGTGTTCCATCGGCTCATGAATGTGTTCGTGCTCGTGGTGCTCGGTGAGATGCAGCCACACCCCCCAGCCCATCAGCGCGGCCGCGAGCCAGAACGCGACCGAGGTCGATTCGCCCAGCAATGCCAGCGAGACCGCCGTGCCGATGAAGGGTGCGATCGAGAAATAGGCGCCGGTGCGCGCGGTGCCGAGTCCGCGCAAGGCCAGTACGAAAAAGACGAGGCTGATGCCGTAGCCCAGCAGTCCAACGCTCAGGGTCCCGACCAGGACCAAGGCGGCCGGCAGGCTGGCGCCAAGTGCGAGCGCGAGCCCCGCATTGACGACCCCCGCCATCGCGCCCTTGGTGCCGGCGATGAAGAGCGCATCCGAGGCCGAAACGCGTCTTGTAAGGTTGTTGTCGATCGCCCAGCACAGGCAGGCGCCAACGATCGCCAGCGGCCCCAGCCAATCCGTCGCCCCACCCTGCCCGTCCGGCCACGCCAGCATTACGCCACCGGCCACGATGGCGAGCATCCCGAGCACGATGCGGCGGTCCGCGTTCTCCTTGAACACGACCCAGGCGATGACGGCGGTCAGCACCGCCTCGAGATTGAGCAGCAGCGAGGCAGTCGAAGCGCTCGTGTGCATAAGGCCGAACATGAGCGCGAGCGGGCCGAGGACGCCGCCAAAGAAAATTGCGCCCAGCAGCCAGGGCCATTCCCCCGTCGTCAGGCCCGACGGCTTCCAGCCCCGATCCCGCAGCAAGCGGGCAAGCACCAACCCAAAGCCGCTGCCGAGGTAAAGCAGACCCGCGAGCAGCCACGGCGACACCTCGCCTAGCAGCAGCTTGGCGAACGGCGTGCTCGCGCCAAACAGGGCGGCGGCGAGTAGTGCGTGGATGACCGAGGTGTTTTTCATCGTTGGAGCGCCAGTGAGACCTTGGACAAGGCCTTGCGGAAACGAGCCGAGTCTACAAGCACATCCTGTCATGGCACGCATGTGCCGACACGGTGCGGAAACGAGCAAAGCCAAATGACCGCCCTGCCCCGGTTAGAATCCGTCGCCATGTACCGCAAGCCTGCGGTTTCTTGCATATCCGCTTGTGGCAATCGAGATCGTTCAATGCATAACAAACAAACGCACTGGTGGTGGCTGATGGCCGCCTGGGCGGTCGCGCTGGTATCCACCCTGGGCGCCCTGTTCCTCGGTGAGGTGATGGGCATGACACCCTGTGTGCTGTGCTGGTATCAACGGATCTTCATGTTTCCGCTGCCCATCATCCTGGGCATCGCCGTGTTTGCCGAAGACCGCAGTGGTGCGCTCTACGCCCTGCCCTTCGCCGTCGGTGGTGTCACCCTGGCGGGCTATCACACCGCCCTGGTCGCCGGCTGGGTGCCGCAGTGGTGGATCCCTTGCGGCAGCGGGCCTTCGTGCAGCCAGCAAGCCCTGGTCATCTTCGACGACATCCAGCTGCCCTGGCTTTCGCTCGCCGCCTTCGTGGCAATCACCCTTACCCTCACGCTCTATCTGAAAAGGACTCGTACATGAACGCAAGAAAAATAGGGGCACTCGCCGTGCTGGTCGTCCTCGGCCTGGCCTTCTACTTCGGCATGAACGCCTATCGCGATCAAACTCAAGCCGAGCAGGACGCCCGCGTTGTTGTGGAAAAGAGCCGCCTGGTGCGCATGCATAGCCCGATCATCGGACCCCAGAGCGCGCCGGTCACGATCGTGGAGTTCTTCGACCCCGCCTGTGAGACCTGCCGCGCCTTCTACCCCATCGTCAAGCAGATCATGGCCCAGCACCCCGGCCAGGTGCGCCTCGCGCTGCGCTATGCGCCCTTCCATCAAGGCTCGGACCAGGTGATCAAATTGCTCGAAGCCGCGCGCAAGCAAGGCCTCTACACCCCGGTACTGGAAGCGCTGCTGGCTGCGCAGCCGGAGTGGGCCGACCATGTGGCGCCCAATCTCGATGTTGCCTTCAAGATCGCCCAGGACGCCGGCCTCGATCTGGCGCGCGCCAGGCAGGACATGGAAACCCCCGAGATTCAAGCGGTGCTGGCACAGGATGTGGAAGACCTGACCGCGCTCCAGGTCAGACAGACACCCACCTTCTTCGTCAACGGCAGCAGCCTGCCCAGCTTTGGTCCGGAGCAACTTGCACGCCTGGTGGACGAAGCGGTGGCGAAGGCGGGGCGTTGATCGGATTTCTTAAGGTCGCCGACCTTTTTGCATCGACCGCCGTGGTGGAGATTCGTGCTTAAGTCTCCGTCGCTGTCTCAAGCCCCGGAAGGTGCTGGTCGAAGCGGCAAGCTGATCGTGAACGTGGTCGTCCCCGCGTTTTGAGCGCGCCAGCACCTCGCCGCCGTGCGCCTGCGCGATCAAACGCGTGATGGCCAGCCCCAGCCCGGCGCCTTCGCCATGGCGCTCGCGCAGACTGCTGCCGCGGTGGAAGCGGTCGAAGATGCGCTCGAGCTGATCGGGCGCGATGGGATCACCCACGTTGACTACGCTGAGCCCAACCGCAGCGCCGTCCGCTGCGATGTCGATGGCGATCGTGATCTGTCCGCCGTCGGGCGTATGGCGCAGCGCGTTCGACAGCAGATTCGACAGCGCACGCCGCAGCATCAACCGGTCGCCAGCCACCACCGCCGTGCCGCTCCGCACGATGCGGATGCGGTGCTCCTCGGCCAGCGCTTCGTAGAAATCGATAAGTGCGTCCGCCTCGCGCGCAAGGTCGATCGGTGCGCTGTCTTGCGCCAGCGTGTTGTGCTCCGCCTTGGCAAGGAAGAGCATGTCGCTCACCATGCGTGCGATGCGCTCGTACTCCTCAATATTTGAAGCCAGGATGTCCTGATATTCATCGTTCGAGCGCGGCCTGGATAGCGCAACCTGAGTCTGAGTCATCAGGTTCGAGATCGGTGTGCGCAGTTCGTGGGCAATGTCGGCCGAATAGTCGGCCAGACGCTGAAAGGCCGCCTCCAGCCGCTCGAGCATGCCGTTGAAGGCTTCGACGTGCTCGCGCACCTCGCGCGGCGCATCGTTCTCGTTGAGTCGCTGTCCCAATTGCTGCGCCGAAAGCGCGCTTGCGGTTGCGGTCACCCGGCGCAAGGGCGCAAGCCCCCGGTGCGCCGCAAACCAGCCGACCAGAGCGGCAATGAAGGCCGCAATGGCCACGCCCGCCCAGGTCGCGTTGCGAACCGAGGCTAGGAAGTGCGTGTGATGTGATAGGTCAAGGGCGACGAGCGCGTCCAGAGCGTCTGCCGTGTCCGAGTCTGTCGGGTGCTGTGGCAGCTTGATTCGAACCTCCAGCCCCCGATGCGGGCGTCCATCGACCTCCCAGTTTGTGACGGCTTGGGGAGGATGGCTTGCGCCCAATTGTTCGGACCTGAGCTGCTCGGGGGTGAAATGCTCGGGATGGATGACTCCAAGCACGCGACCATCGAGCGCACGCAACAGGACGCCGACGTTGTCGTGTCCGACGAAGGAATTTTCCAGTGCGGCCATCCGCCCCGAGCTTGCGCTGGGGAGGCTGTCGCCTTGCAAGGCAGTGCGGATGAGCGTGAGCTTGCCCTGCAGCTCATGCACATCCAGCTCCTGGAAGTGTGTATCGAGCATGCGCCCGAAGAAGATCCCCGCGATCACGAGCAAGCCTGCGCTCAGCGTGGCGAAAAGGATCGCCAGGCGCGCGGTCAGCGACACCGGTTGCGACAGCGATCGGCGCATGCTCAGACCGGCTCCATCGACTCGAGCACATAGCCCATGCCGCGCACCGTGCGGATCAGCTTGGGCTCGAAGGCGTCGTCCACCTTCGCCCGCAGCCTGCGCACCGCCACCTCAATGACGTTGGTGTCGCTGTCGAAGTTCATGTCCCATACCTGCGAAGCGATGAGGGAGCGCGGCAGCACTTCGCCCTGGCGGCGCAGCAGCAATTCAAGCAACGCAAATTCCTTGGCGGTCAGATCGATGCGCTGACCATCACGGATTACCCGTCGCCGCAGCAGATCCAGCTCCAGGTTGGCCGAGCGCAGGGTCTCGGGCTCACTGATACGCCCGCGGCGCAGCAATGTGCGCACGCGTGCGAGGAACTCCGCGAAGGCAAAAGGTTTGACGAGGTAGTCGTCCGCTCCCAGTTCGAGACCCCGCACCCGATCCGCCACCTCATCACGCGCGGTCAGAAACAGCACCGGCGTCTCGCGCCCGCCGTGCCGCAGCTTCTGCAGCACGTCCCAGCCGTCCAGGGACGGCAACATGACGTCGAGCGGACGATCAGGTGGTGCGCATCCAGTGCCAGGTGAAGCCCATCGAGGCCATCCAGTGCCAGGTGAAGCCCACGGCCGCCCGGCCCGCCAGGTCAACCACATGGCCGGCCTCCATGATAGGCCTTGGCGCAGATAGTCACCCGTCTTCATCTCGTCTTCGACGACTCAGGAACTGAGTCCCCCCCCAATCTCGTCATTTTCATGCTGGGCCGGGGCCCCCACCCCCACCCAACCTAGAAACTTAAATTATAGGGAAGAAAGGGGCATACGTGCTCCCGCATCCGACGCATTCGAGCACTTTGGCCTCGCCCAATGGCAATGGCCGCATTGGGTCCCGTTCCGCTGCGCCAGACCCATCGGCGCGCTCGGGAGCGGCGTCCTCGTCGCCGCACACGCAGGCCTGGGCACTACCCGCCCAATGCATCGACAGCGCTGAACACAGCGGCGCAAAGCCACCGCCGGGCGTGCGGAAGTTGGTGGTCTGCCCCTGATACAGCCGGGCGGCCACCCACTGCACCGCGCCGTCGTAGGTGTAGGCGCGAAGGTCGAACTTCATGGGCTTGGTAGCCGGCTCATTGTCGGCGCCGCCCACCCGTCTCTCCCCCGGCGCGGCAATGGCCTGCGCGACGTAGTCACCGGCCAGGATGTCCTGCCACACCCGCTTTGTCAGCTTGTCGCCGCGGTAGGTCGCACGGCTGCCAAAGCCGGCCACGGGCTTGAAGAACAGACCGCGGCGCGCGTCCCACAGGCGCTGTGCAGCGGCGGCAGCGACTACTTCGGTGCGCGGCACATGCTCGAGCAGGACCTGCTGCGTGGCAGGCGGCACGCCCAGTGCCTGCAGTCGCGCGGCATCGCTGAACAGCACCAGGTGGCGCTTGTCGGCATACAGCGCATGGGCCTGCGGGTGCGGCGTCAGCACGATCGCGTGCTGCAGATAAGCTTCGCGCAACGCGGCGCTGCTGGCCTGCTCGAGATAGAAATCGGTGAGCCGGTTGTACACCAGATCGATGGCCAGCTCGCCGTGCCACAGCACGCCGTCGCGCCATTCCAGCGCGGCGGGATCGGCGATCACCGCGCGCAGGCCATGGCGCTCGAACAGCTGCTGGAAAAGCAGGAACTCGGGGTAGAGGTACTGCCCTTCAGGCGCATCATCGACGATGGCGATGCTCGCCAGCGGCCGCGCCAAGGCGTTCGGACCGGCCAGACCGGACACACGCCATTCATGGCGAAACATGTCGACGATGCCTTGCTCGAACGCAGCCACGTCGGCCAGCGTGGGCGCCATCTCACCCACCTCCGCGCAGCACGCTCGCTGTGCCCGCGCCAGCACCGCGTTGAGCATCGCCCCGCCGGCGTTGGTATTGATCTCGATCAGCCCCAGGCGACCTTGACTTAGGTGAAAGTCGTAGCCGAAGAAGACCCCCAGCGGCCCAGCTGCTCTCATGCGGGCGATCGCCGGCGCACCAGCCAGCACCTGCTCCCGATACGCCGGTAAGGCCACCACCGATTCAACGGCCTGCATCACCTGCGCCATGCGCTGCAACTGCGACCTCGCCACGAACACCGGTCGTGCCGCAAAGAGAAACGGACAGCGCTGTCGAACCATTTGCGCAAGGCCCGGTTGTCCAAGTTCGGAGTCGAGTGCGCGCGCCAGCGCGTCGGGGTCGAGGCTGAGGCAGAAGCACGCGCTGTTGAGCGCGTCGATGGGCAAGCCAGGGTGCGGCGATGACATGACAGTGTTCACGCTTGGGTGGGAATGCTGATTGTGGGGGAAGTTGGGCGCCGATGTCGTTTTCAGACGACGAAGCAGCGCAGCTCAGACGTCACGCATGCGCCAAACCGAGCGCGGTACGCGCCCGCTTCGTAGCTTTACGCCTGCACGCTTCGCGCTGCATTCAATTTTCCTCTGTGGGTGCGCACAGCACGCGAAATTACAGAAATGTAATCCGCCCGTCAGCGTCCTGTTGGTGAGCGTTTTCCATAATCAGGCGACTTTTCGCCATTTGCTCTTAGCCCTGACCCCTGGAGAAACCCAGCATGAAGAAAATCCTTGTCACCTCTGCATTGCTGACGATGCTTGGCGCGATCGCCCCTGCAGCGTTTGCGCAGGCCGATCATGGTGCACACCACGGCAGTGCGAGCGCCCCGGCCGAGGCTGAGGCCAAACTCGCCGAGGGCACGGTCAAGAAAATCGACAAGTCGGCGGGCAAGCTCACCATTGCGCACGGACCGTTGGTGACCCTCGGCATGCCGGCGATGACCATGGTGTTCCGCGCTGCCGATGCGGCCATGCTCGACCAGGTCAAGGTTGGCGACAAGATCCGCTTTGCAGCGGAAAGCGTCGGTGGCGCGCTGACGGTGACGGCGCTTGAGGCGGTGCCGTGATTTGGGGCGTGCTTGGGAAAAAGCTCGCGGCTCGCGCCGCTCCTACAGGGGCCCGACGTGGCTTCAGCGACGTGCTTGGATAAAAGCTCGCGACTTGCTTCGCTCCTACCGGGGGGTCGCTGCGGCTTCAGCGACGTGCTGGGAAAAAGCTCGCGGCTTGCGCCGCTCCTACGGGGGGTCGCTGCGGCTTCAGCGACGTGCTGGGAAAAAGCTCGCGACTTGCGTCGCTCCTACGGGGCTCCAACGTGGCTTCAACGACGCACTTGGAAAATGGCTCGCGGCTGGCGCCGGAGCCCGAAGCGGCTTCACTCCCATGTAGGAGCGGCGCGAGCCGCGAGCCTTTCGTCTTGTCCGGCCGTGATCACGCCTTCGTGCTGCCGCCGAAAGCGATGGCGGTGCGATGACGGCCCCTGCGCTAGAGGCGGTGCCGTGATTTGGAGGAGGTGGCGTACTTGGGGAAAAGCTCGCGGCTCGCGCCGCTCCTACAGGGGCCCGGCGCGGCTTCAGCGATGTGCTGGGGAAAAGCTCGCGGCTCGCGCCGCTCCTACAGGGGCCCGGCGCGGCTTCAGCGATGTGCTGGGAAAAAGCTCGCGGCTCGCGCCGCTCCTACAGGGGCCCGGCGCGGCTTCAGCGATGTGCTGGGAAAAAGCTCGCGGCTCGCGCCGCTCCTACAGGGTTCCGGCGGGGCTTCAGCGATGTGCTGGGAAAAAGCTCGCGGCTCGCGCCGCTCCTACAGGGGCCCGGTGCGGCTTCAGCGACGTGCTTGGATAAAAGCTCGCGACTTGCGTCGCTCCTACAGGGTCCTGGCGCGGCTTCAGTCTCATGTAGGAGCGGCGCGAGCCGCGAGCCTTTCGCTTGTCCCCCGCGCTCACGCCGTCGCGCTCCACACCACGACTCACCCCACCTCTCCCCCCACCCCACCACCCCACCACCCCACCACCCCACCACCCCACCACCCAAACTTGCCGGCCCTGTTCGCCATGAAACCGCGTCTGTCCCCTCTTGCCAATCACCTCGCTCGCCGCTCGGCGTTCGCCCTGCTCTTCGCCATCACCCTTGGTAGCGCGAGCGCTTTCGGCCAGGACCCGGCCGCCGCGCCCGCGCTCGGTGCCAGCGCCCTGTCCTTGATCGAGTTTGCCCGCCAAAGCAATCCCGGCTTCGCCGCCGCCCGCGCCGAAGCCGCCGCTGTGCACGAGCGCACGACACCTGCTGGCGCCTTGCCTGACCCCACTTTCGAAGTGGAGTTGATGGACGCCACCAACACCATGAACAATCGCTCGGCGTCCTTGCTGCCCGGCCAGGTGGGCCAGACGCGTTATCGCATCACCCAGCCGCTGCCCGGCTGGGGCAAACGCGAGCTGGCGGTGAAGGCCGCTGCGGCGCAGGCGATCCAGGCCGAAGCCATAGAGGACATCGCGTGGGCCGAGTTGGCGGCCAGGATCGAGACGCTGTGGCTGCGTTATTACGCGGCCGATCGGGAACTCGCCCACGGCCGCGAGGCCCTCGCCCTGCTGCAGGGGCTCGAAGACATCAGCCTCGCACGTTACAAGCTTGGCCTGCTGCCGCAGCAGGCGGTGCTGCGCATGCAGCGCGAAATCACCAGCCAACGCCTGGCACTGGTCGAGATCGAGCAGCGCCGCAAGGGTCTGGCCGCGGGCCTGAACGGGCTGCTCGGTCGCGCACACGATGCGCCGCTGGCCCTGCCGCTCGACCCTGAACCGCTCCCCGATGGTCTGGAGGCCAGCGCCCTGTTCCAGGCGGCGAGCAGCGCCAATCCCGAGGTGATCGCCGCTGCCAACGGCATCGAGGTCGCACGTGCCGAGCGTGAGCGCACCTATCGCGATCGCCTGCCGGATTTTGCCGTGGGCCTGACCAACAATCGGCCCTACGAGGGCAAAGCCTCATGGGACGTGATGTTCGAAGTGATGATCCCCTTGCAGCAATCGAGCCGACGCGCGAAGGAGCGCGAAGCGGAGTACATGCTGATGGCGGCCGAGGCGCGGCGTGAGGACGCCAGGGCCCGCGCTACCGGCGAACTCGGTAACGCCTGGTCGATGTACACCCGGGGGCGCGAGACCTTGCGCCTGCTCGATCACACCTTGCTGCCGCAGGCGCAGGCCACCCGCGATGCGAGCCGCGCAGCGCTCTCCAGCGGCACGGTCGATTTCGACAGCGTGATCGAGGCCGACCGTCAGCTCATCGACATCCGCACCCGGCGACTGCTGACCGAGCTCGATACCCGCCTCGCCCTTACCGAAATCAAGAAACTGACAGGGGAATCACAATGAGCGCTGCTGCCCGAATGACGGCGATCGCCGTGGGCCTCGCGATCGCGGCGGGTGCCGGATACTGGGTCGCACAACTGCAACAGGGCGCAGCCCAGGCGCCACTGGCTGGCGCGCCTCAGGCAGCCGCCGAGAGCGAATCGCCATCGACCGCCGAGCGCAAGATCCTCTACTACCGCAACCCGATGGGCCTGCCCGACACCTCGCCCGAGCCCAAGAAGGATTCGATGGGCATGGACTACGTCCCGGTCTATGCCGACGACCGCGCCGACGATACGGGCGTGGTCGTCGTCAGCCCGGCGCGCATGCAGACGCTGGGCGTAAAGACGGCCGAAGTCGAGCTGGGCGCGGTGGACGCCACGGTGCGTGCAAGTGGGCGGATCGAGATCGACGAGCGCAGCCAGGTGGTGGTCGCACCGCGCTTCGAGGGCTGGATCGAGCGCCTGCACGTCAACGCCGTCGGTGACCCGGTGAAGAAGGGCCAGCCGCTATTCACCGCCTACAGTCCCGAACTGCAGGCCGCAGGCGAGGAGCTGCGCATTGCCGACCGGCTGGCCGAGCAAAGTGCGGCGCATGATGCGCTCGCGAGCGCATCCGCCCGCCGTCTGGCGGCGGCGACGCGCACGCGTTTGCGCAACCTCGAAGTGGCCGGCCAGACCGGGGCGCGTCAGGTGTTCCATGCGCCGGTGAGCGGCGTCGTGCTCGACAAGCCCGCGCTCCAGGGCGGGCGCTTCATGCCTGGTGAGGCGCTGTTTCGCATCGCTGATTTGTCGAAGGTGTGGGTCATCGCCAACGTCTACGAACAGGATCTCGCCCGCGTGCACGTCGGCCAGAGCGCCTCGATCACGCTCGACGCCTTTCCGGGGCGCAGCTTCGAGGCCCGTGTCGCCTTTCTCTATCCCAGCCTCGATGCCGCCACCCGCAGCACGCCGATCAGACTCGAGCTCGACAATGCGCAAGGGCTGTTGCGCCCCGGCATGTTCGCCCAGCTCACCCTTGCCGTTGGTGACACGAGCGCAAAAACGGTGGTGCCAAGCTCGGCCATCATCGACGACGGCGCGCGCCAGATCGTGCTCATGGCGCTCCCCGAGGGCCGCTTCAAGGCGCAGCCAGTAAAACTCGGGCAGCGCGGTCGCGACCGCGTCGAAGTGCTCGAAGGCCTGACGGTGGGCGAGCGCGTCGTCGTGTCCGCCAACTTCCTCATCGATTCGGAAAGCCAGCTCAAGGCGGCCTTGTCGAATCTGGTGGCGGCCGATGGCGCCGATGCGCCGGGGGGCGCTGATCGCGCCAGCGCCACGCGCTACGAGGCAGAAGGCACGCTCGATGCCGTGGACGCCGAAACCGGCAGCCTCACCCTGACCCACGGCGAGATCCCCGCATTGAAGTGGCCTGCCATGACCATGGACTTCGCCATCGCCGACCTGGAGCGGGTGAAGGCCATCGCGCCCGGCACGGCGGTACGTTTCAGCTTCGAGGAGGGAGAGCCGGGCGAGTACATCATCACCCACATCGAAGCGGCCACAGCCGGCGCCGCAGTCCCCGCTGCCGCCCACAGCGGAGGCCACTGAGATGCCCACTCCAGTGCAGAACCCCTCCAGCGCCACGCCCGCTGCGTCAGCAGGCGTGCTCGATCGCGTCATCGACTGGTCGGCGCACAACGTCTTCCTGGTGGTGCTGGCGACGCTGTTCCTGATCGGCGGCGGGCTCTATGCAGTCAAAATGACCCCGCTCGATGCCCTGCCCGACCTGTCCGACGTGCAGGTCATCGTGTACACCGATTACCCCGGCCAGGCACCGCAGGTGGTCGAAGATCAGGTCACCTATCCACTCACCACCTCGATGCTGGCGGTGCCGCGCGCGAAGGTGGTGCGCGGCTTCTCGATGTTCGGCGCGTCCTACGTGTACGTGATCTTCGAGGACGGCACCGACATCTACTGGGCGCGCTCGCGCGTGCTGGAATACCTCAGCTCGGCCGCTGGCCGCCTGCCGCAGGGCGTGGCGCCACAGATCGGACCGGACGCCACCGGCGTGGGCTGGGTCTATCAGTACGCGGTGGTGGGCAAGGACATGAGCCTGGCCGACACGCGCAGCCTGCAGGACTGGTACGTGCGCTACCAGCTCACCAAGGCGCACGGCGTGTCCGAGGTCGCGAGCATCGGCGGCTTCGTGCGCGAGTACCAGGTCACGGTCGATCCGCTGCGCCTGGCCGGCTACGGCATCGCGCTCGACCAGGTGACGCAGGCCATCCGCGCCTCCAACCGCGACGTCGGCGGCAGGGTGATGGAGCTCGCCGAGAAGGAATACATGGTGCGCGGGCGCGGCTACCTGCGCAGCGCGGCAGACATCGGCGACATCGTGCTCAAGGCCGATCGTGGCACACCGGTGCGCGTGTCCGACGTCGCCCGCGTCGAGCTGGTGCCTGCCGAGCGGCGTGGCATCGCCGAGCTCAACGGCGAGGGCGAAGTCGCCTCGGGCATCGTCATGGCGCGCTTTGGCCAGAACGCGCTAGACGTGATCGCCAGCGTCAAGGACAAGATCGCGGAGATCACCCCCGGCCTGCCCGCGGGCGTGGACATCGTGCCGGTCTATGACCGTTCCGAGCTCATCGAGCGTGCGATCGCCAACCTCAAGTGGACCCTGTTTGAGGAGAGCCTGATCGTCGCCGCCGTGTGCGTGATCTTCCTGCTCCACGTGCGCAGCGCACTGGTGGCGATCATCACCCTGCCGCTGGGCATCCTGATCGCCTTCATTGCCATGCGCAGCCTGGGCCTGGGCTCGAACATCATGAGTCTGGGCGGAATCGCGATCGCGATCGGAGCGATGGTCGATGCGGCAGTCGTGATGATCGAGAACGCGCATAAACACATCGAGCACCTGCCCGCAGGGGCCACGCAGAAGGAGCGCGGCGCCGCGATCGTGGCCGCCTGCAAGGAGGTCGGGCCGCCGCTGTTCTTCTCCTTGCTGATCATCACCGTCTCCTTCCTGCCGGTGTTCGCGCTCGAGGGTCAGGAGGGCCGGCTGTTCTCGCCGCTCGCCTTCACCAAGACCTTCGCCATGGCCGGCGCCGCGCTGTTGTCGGTCACCCTGGTGCCGGTGCTGATGCTGTTCTTCGTGCGCGGACGCATCCTGCCCGAGGCCAGGAACCCGGTGAACCGGCTGCTGATCTGGTTGTATCGGCCCATCATCCGCGCTGTGCTGCGCTTCAAGCTCGTCACCCTCGTGCTCGCCGTGCTCGCGATGGCCGCCACCATCATCCCCGCGCGCCAGATCGGCTCGGAATTCATGCCCGCCCTCAACGAAGGCACCCTGTTCTACATGCCGGCCGCCTTGCCGGGCATGTCGGTGACCGAAGCCGGGCGCCTGCTGGCGACCACCAACCGCATCATCAAGACCTTCCCCGAGGTCGAGTTGGTCTACGGCAAGGCGGGCCGCGCCAACACCGCTACCGACCCGGCGCCGCTGGAGATGTTCGAGACCATCATCAAGCTCAAGCCGCAAGACCAGTGGCGCCCCGACATGACCACCGACAAACTCATCGCCGAGATGGACGCCGCGCTCAAGTTTCCCGGCCTGGCCAACTCGTGGACCATGCCGATCAAGGCGCGCATCGACATGCTGTCAACCGGCATCCGCACACCGGTGGGAGTCAAGGTCTTCGGCAAGGATCTGGAGACGCTGGAAAAAGTGGCGCAGTCGGTGGAGGCTGCGGTGCGCAAGGTACCGGGCGTCAGCAGTGCCTATGCAGAACGGGTTGCGGGTGGCTACTACGTGGACATCGTGCCGCGCCGTGAGCAGCTTGCCCGCTACGGCCTCACCACCGATACGGTGCAGGACGTGATCGCCACCGCACTCGGCGGCGAGACGGTGACCACCACCGTCGAGGGCCTCGAGCGTTACGGCGTGTCGGTGCGCTATGCGCGCGGCCTGCGTGACGATCCGCAGCAGCTCGCCGCCGACGTCTTCGTGCCGACCACGAACGGCCCGATCCCGCTTGGTCAGGTCGCCGACGTGCGCCTCACCCGCGGCGCGCCCGCCATCCGTACCGAGAACGCGCTGCTGGCCGCCTACGTGTACGTGGACACCCGCGACGCCGACCTCGGCGCCTTCGTCAAACGTGCGCAGCAAGTGGTCGCTGCCGAGGTCGAGTTTCCGCAGGGCTACTACGCCACCTGGAGCGGCCAGTTCGAAAACATGGAGCGCGCCAAGGAGAAGATGAAGCTCGTCATCCCGCTCACCCTGGCGCTGATCTTCGTGCTCCTCTACCTCAACTTTCGTCGCCTGGCGGAGACCCTGATCGTGATGCTGTCCGTGCCCTTCGCCCTCGTCGGTGGGGTGTGGCTGATGTGGTGGCTGGGCTACCAGATGAGCGTGGCGGTGGCGGTGGGTTTCATCGCGCTCGCGGGGGTGGCGGCCGAGACCGGCGTGATCATGCTCATCTACCTCGATCAGGCGTGGAAGGCAGTGCGTGCGCGCAGGCAGGCCGAAGGCGGCGAAGCAGGCGTCGGTGATCTCTACGAGGCGATCATGCATGGCGCGGTGGAGCGCGTGCGGCCGAAGATGATGACCGTAGTGGCGATCATGGCGGGCCTGTTGCCCATCATGTGGAGCACCGGTACCGGCAGCGAGGTCATGAGCCGCATCGCTGCACCGATGGTGGGCGGCATGGTGTCGTCAACGGTGCTCACGCTGGCGGTGATCCCGGCGCTGTATGCGCTCGTCAAGCAGTGGGAATTGCGCCGCAACGCCCGTAAAGCGCCAGCAATCGCGCTGGTGACGCAGTTGTGATGCGCGGGTACGCGGTGGGCAAGCAGCGCAGGCTTGGCCTACCCTGTAAGGGTCGGTCTGCTATGCCGCTGCGAAAGTTGATGAAGATTGCTCATGGCCTTGTCGGCGTCGCTATGGAGTTGGCGTCGGCATTTGACAAAAAAGGGGAGGCAAGGTGAATCACACGCATCCAGACGGCGACCATTCCGATCACGCCCATCATCACGATCATTCATCGACGAACACCGATACCGATCCGGTTTGCGGCATGACGGTGAAACCCGACTCCGCTTATCGCGCGACGCACGCCGAGCACGAATACCATTTCTGCAGTGCAAAGTGCCAGGACAAGTTCAAGCGCGATCCGCAGAAGTATCTCGCCCCCAAGACGGACCAGGCTGCGGCGGAACAGGGCGCAGCGGGCAGCGCACCGCCGCCCGGCACCGAGTACACCTGCCCGATGCATCCGGAAGTGCACCAGATCGGCCCTGGCACCTGCCCGAAATGCGGCATGGCGCTTGAGCCGATGATGGCGAGCCTTGATGACGAGGAAAACCCGGAGCTCATCGACTTCCGTCGTCGGTTCTGGTGGACCCTGCCGATGACGGTGATCGTGACGGCGATTGCGATGTCCGGCGGCTTCTTCGATCCGATGCTGGGCGCGGCGCGCCCCTGGGTCGAGCTGGTACTGACAACGCCGGTCGTGCTGTGGTCGGGCTGGCCGTTCTTTGTGCGCTGCGTGCAGTCGATCCGTAACGCGAGCCCGAACATGTGGACCTTGATCGGCCTGGGCACGGGCGCGGCCTACAGCTATAGCGTCGTCGCTACCGTCGCCCCGGAGGTGTTTCCGCCCTCGTTTCGCATGGGCGCGCATGTCGCAGTGTATTTCGAAGCGGCGGCGGTCATCATCACCCTGACCCTGTTTGGTCAGTTGATGGAACTCAAGGCGCGCGCAGAAACCAGCGCGGCGATGAAGGCCTTGCTGAGCCTCGCGCCCAAGACCGCCCGCCGCATTCGCGCAGACGGCAGCGAAGAAGACATCCCGCTTAACCACGTCCATGAGGACGACCGCCTGCGCATTCGTCCCGGCGAGAAAGTGCCGGTCGATGGCGTGGTCGCCGAAGGCGAAAGCGCGGTGGAACGAATCCATGCTCACGGGCGAATCGATGCCGGTCCACAAACGGCCCGGCGACAAGGTGATCGGCGCCACACTCAACACCAGCGGTGCCCTGATCATGGTCGCGGAAAAGATCGGCGCGCAAACCATGCTGTCGCAGATCGTGCAGATGGTTGCGCAAGCGCAGCGTTCGCGTG
Source organism: Pararhodobacter sp. (assembly GCF_034676545.1). NCBI lineage: Bacteria > Pseudomonadati > Pseudomonadota > Alphaproteobacteria > Rhodobacterales > Paracoccaceae > Pararhodobacter > Pararhodobacter sp. The sequence continues at coordinate 69,980 of NZ_JAUCBZ010000004.1, read as the reverse complement.
CACCCATGCAACGCGTGGCGGATGTGGTCGCGGGCTGGTTTGTCATCGTCGTCGTCCTCGTCGCGGTGGTGACCTTCCTGATATGGGGCTTCTTCGGGCCCCAGCCGAGCTGGGCCTACGCCCTCATCAATGCGGTGGCGGTGCTGATCATCGCCTGCCCCTGCGCGCTCGGTCTGGCCACGCCGATGTCCGTGATGGTGGCGACGGGAATGGCTGCCACTCAAGGCGTGCTGTTTCGCGATGCGGCTGCAATCGAGTCGCTACGCAAGGTCAACACCCTGATCGTGGACAAGACGGGCACCCTCACCGAGGGCCGCCCCAGCTTCCATAGTGTGGTGGCAGCGGCGGACTGGACCGAGGCTGAAGTGCTGCGCATCGCAGCCAGCCTCGACCAAGGCAGCGAGCACCCGCTCGCCCAGGCCATCGTGACCGAGGCGCGTGAGCGTGAGCTCGAACTCAGCACGCCGGAGACCTTCGAGTCCTCGTCCGGAATCGGGGTGCGTGGCAGCGTCGGCAATCGGCGCGTGACATTGGGAAATACCGCTCTGATGGACGACGACAAGATCGACTGGAGTCCGCTTACCGAGCGCGCTGAAGCCTTGCGGCAAGAGGGCGCGAGCGTGATGCATCTCGCGGTGAACGGCGTTCTTGCTGGCCTGATCGCGGTGGCCGATCCGATCAAGGCGTCAACCCTTGAAGCGCTCGATTCACTGCGGGAAAGCGGCCTGCGCATCATCATGGCCACGGGCGACGGGCTCACCACCGCGCGCGCAGTCGGCGCCCGTCTGGGTATCGATGAGGTCTATGGCGAAGTGAAGCCCGCCGACAAGCACGAACTCGTCGGCAAGCTGCAGGCAGAGGGCCGCATTGTCGCCATGGCGGGCGATGGCATCAACGATGCGCCCGCACTGGCGCGCTCGGATGTCGGCATTGCCATGGGTACGGGCACCGACGTGGCGATGAGCAGTGCGCATCTGACCCTGGTCAAGGGCGACCTGCGCGGCATTGCCACCGCACGCAACATTTCGGTCGCAACCGTACGCAACATGAACCAGAACCTGACGTTTGCCTTCCTCTACAACGCCTTGGGTGTGCCGATCGCGGCTGGCGTACTCTACCCCGCCTTCGGCCTGCTGCTGTCGCCGATGATCGCGGCGGTGGCGATGAGCTTCAGCTCGGTGTCGGTGGTGGGTAATGCCTTGCGTTTGGGCAGGGTGAAGGTCTGACCCGGTGCGCGGCATCAGCCGCCGGAAGCGTTGCGGCACCGGCGGGGTCGGAAACAGATAGCGCGCCAGATCGGGCACGAGTCCCATGGCGGATCTCCCTTTACGGGCAGTCCAGTGAACGTTCGCCGCCCGTATTGCCCTCGCGCAGCCGCGCGGTGGCCTGGCGCAACACGTCCAGATGCTGGCCGTAATTCGAGCAGCCCTTGCACATCGCCGTGTGCACCTTCAAGGTCAGTCGTTCGCGCAGGTTGAGCGCGCGCTCGTAGCGTTCGGACATGAGCTTGGTCGCGTCCTTGCAGTTCATCATCTTCATCGGCCCTCTCCCTGGAACCAGCGATTCTCCAGACACTCCCGCAGCCCGAGCCGCGCTCGGTGCAGGATCACGAAACAGTTGTTGCTGGTGATGCCCAGCTCCGCACAGATCTCGGCGGTTTCGAGCTCCAGAAGCTCACGCGTCGTGTAAACGCGGGCGATGTGCTCGGGCAGGTTGTTCATGCAGATGTCGAACACCGCCCAGAAGGCGTCCTGCTCGAAGGCGGCTTCCGGGTTCGCCCAGGTCACCGGGCGATCGTCGGGGTTCCATAGGCCGCGTCGGCTGAACAGCACGTCAAAATCCGCCAGCTCGTCGTCGTCGCTCACGCGTCCGGCAAGGTCCCCGCCGCTGATCTCGCGCGACGAGGCGCGGATATGATCGACGATCTTGTTGCGCAGGATCGCGAACATCCAGGTCTTGAAGGCAGACCGACCGGCGAAGCCCTTCACGCTCGTCATCGCCGCCATCAGCGCTTCCTGCACCATGTCTTCGGCCGCGCCACTGTCGCGCAACTGCATGCGGGCAAAGCGCAGCATGTCGCGCCGGATCGCGGTGATCGAGGCGTCGTCCCACGGCGGGCTCGCGGCCTGTGCGCTGGCGTTGGTCATGTGTTGCTCCTGTCTGGTGCCCCCTGCTCGTCAAGCCGCACGCCGCCGAGGCTGGCCTGCAGCGCCGTCATCGAACACCTCATCCGCCGGATAGTGCGCCATTTCGACGAAGGCGTCCTGGCCGCGCAGGATCTCCCCGATCACGTTCAGCCCGCCCTTGATGAGCGTGTTCCGGCTGCTGGGGCCAGGCGCCTCACTGCTGAATTCCCCACGTCCATGTCGCGGCAGACTTGGCTGATACTCAAGCCTTGATTGCGAACTATCTCGAGCACCTGCAAGCTGAAGATCGTCACAAACGTGAATGAGCTGAGACTGTGACCACGAAACCACCAGCAAAAAGCGCACCCGCAGGGCTGAGGCAGATACCCGCCGGGGTATGGACTCTCGGCTTTGTCAGCATGCTGATGGATATATCGTCGGAGATGATCCACAGCCTGCTGCCGCTGTTCATGTTCACGACGCTGGGCGCCAGTGCCTTCACGATCGGCTTGATCGAAGGGCTGGCCGAATCCACCGCCTTGATCGTCAAGGTCTTTTCGGGCGCGCTGAGCGATTTTCTGGGCAAGCGCAAGGGGCTGGCGGTGTTCGGTTACGCGCTCGGTGCGCTCAGCAAGCCGCTGTTTGCCGTTGCCCCCGTCCTCGGCGTTGTGGTGACGGCACGGCTGCTTGATCGGGTTGGCAAAGGCATCCGTGGCGCGCCGCGCGATGCGATGGTTGCTGACATGACACCTCCGCACTTGCGCGGCGCCGCCTTCGGACTGCGCCAGTCACTGGATACGGCGGGCGCTTTCCTCGGCCCCTTGCTGGCAGTGGGCTTGATGCTGCTGTGGGCCAATGACTTTCGCGCCGTGTTCTGGGTCGCGTCGATTCCGGCCCTGATTGCGGTCGCCCTGCTCGCCTTTGGCTTGCGCGAGCCAGACCGGCCACGGGCTGAAAAACGCCAGAACCCCATCTCTCGCGAAAACCTGCGCCGCCTTAGCACGTCGTACTGGTGGGTGGTTGGCGTGGGAGCGGTGTTTACGCTGGCGAGGTTCAGTGAGGCCTTCCTGGTTCTGCTCGCACAGCAAAGGGGCGTGCCGATCGCCCTGGTGCCGCTCGTCATGGTGGCGATGAACCTGATCTACGCGCTTTCGGCCTATCCCTTCGGCAAGCTCTCGGACCGCATGAGTCACCGCAGTTTGCTGGCCCTCGGGCTGGGCGTGCTCATCGTGGCCGATCTCGTGCTCGCCAGCGCCGGTCACTGGAGCACTGTGCTGGCCGGGGTTGCGCTCTGGGGCTTGCACATGGGCATCACCCAGGGGCTGCTGGCGACCATGGTGGCCGATACCGCGCCTGCCGATCTGCGCGGCACGGCCTATGGCTTTTTCAATCTCATGAGCGGCATCGTCATGCTGCTGGCGAGTGTGGTCGCCGGCCTGTTGTGGGACCGGCTCGGGGCGTCATCCACCTTCTACGCCGGGGCGGTGTTCTGCCTGCTTGCGCTCCTTGTCCTGGCTTTGCAACCCGCCAAACAGCCCGGGAGGACTTAGCATCTATTGTTCTGCGCACTTAATCAGTCCGCACGGTCAACCTTTGCTGTCGCGCGGCGCCGATGCCATAGCCAGATACCGACTCCGGCGACCAGGATTGCAAGCAGCAAGGCCTCCTCGATTTTCTTGATGTCGGTGAGGACGGCTTCCAGGGCTGCGCCAAAGAACCAGCCGGCGCCGGCGATGATCACCGCCCACAGCGCGGCGCCCATCACATTGAAGAACGCAAAACGGCCCATGGACATGGGGCTCGATCCGAGGATCGCCGGGCCGGCAATGCGCAGCCCGTACATGAAACGCAGCGAGAGGATGAACAGCACGTCGTAGCGCGCCAGCAGGCGGAACACCCTTTCCCTGTGCTGCGCGAGGGCGGGAAAGCGGGCAAACAAGGCCTCGCCGCGCCAGCGCCCCAGCAAGAATGCGAGCTGGTCGCCGAGGGTGCCGCCGGCCATTGCCACGACCACCACCAGCGGCCAGTCGAGCAGACCGCGGTGGGCCGCGTATCCCGCGGCAATCAGGATCGTTTCGCCTTCGAGCAGCGTGCCGATGAAAACCGCGAAATAGCCATAGGACGCAACCAGTGCGCTGATCATCTTATTGTCCGGGGCGGCGCCGGTGACCGGGCCGATATGAAAGTGCCGTCGAATCCACAGCAGCGCATCGCCGTTGCCATGCCGCAGCTTTGCCTGAGCGCGACCGCCACCGGTCAGCGCCGTCGTGAAGCATAGCACCCGGCAAAAACAATGCCGCAGCGATGGACTGATGGCTATTTTTACGTGTGCGGTGCGCGCTCAGTTTCAGCTAAGTCTGGCTGCGTACTCTTTGAATCACGCAACTTCAGCGTGAAACGAAAAGGAGTACGGACATGAACAAGACCACTAAATTCGCGATCGTCGCAGCGGCGATCACCACGCTTGGCGGTGCCGCTTTCGCTGCGACGCCCTCCGAGAACGACGCCATGGTCATCAACCAAGCCAAGGTGTCCATCGCCCAGGCGATCAGTGCAGCCGAGAAGGAGCACGGCGGCAAGGCGACAAAGGCCGAACTGGAGCACAGCAAGCAGGGCCTGATCTATGAAGTCGAGGTTGTCGCCGGCGCCAAGGTCTTCGACGTCAAGGTCGATGCCGACAAGGGCAGCATCCTGTCCTCGACCGAGGACAAGTCCGACCACAATGACGGCCGCGACAAAGACGACGATGACGATCACGACGAGTCGTGATTGATCGCACGGGAAGCGCTGAACCGATCATCGAAGGCGCTTCCTCGTTTGAACGGAAGCCATTTTCTGCTCATCAATGCGCCGGCGCAGCCCGGCGCGATCGAGTTGGCGATTGGACACGCAAAGCATTGCTGCTGGCGACGTTTCCCGCCTTTGCGGACCTGCTGAGCAGCCATGTCTTCGGGAGAACATCATGAATGCCCTGTCACGCGAAGATGCACATCGCATGCTCAACAAGGTTCCGGAAGTCACACTGTTCTTCTGGATCATCAAGATCATGGCCACCACGGTCGGTGAAACGGCCGCCGACTTTCTCAACGTGAATCTCAATTTCGGCCTGACCGGCACCTCTGCGGTGATGGGAGGGCTGTTGCTCGTCGCGCTGCTGGCACAGCTCAGATCGAGAAAATACATTCCCTCGATCTACTGGGTCGCGGTCGTTCTGATCAGTGTGTTCGGCACGCTCGTCACCGACAACATGGTTGACAACTTCGGCGTCTCCCTGAACACCACCACCGCCCTCTTCAGCGTCGCTCTGCTGGCGACCTTCGGGCTGTGGTACGCGAGCGAAAAAACACTCTCGGTCCACACCATTTTCACCACCCGGCGCGAACTGTTCTATTGGGCTGCCATCCTGCTCACCTTTGCGCTCGGCACCGCCGCCGGTGATCTTGCCGCGGAGGGCTTGCAATTGGGCTACACCGTTTCTGCGCTGATGTTCGGCGCAATGATCGGCGCGGTGACGATCGGGTATTACGTATTGCGCCTGGATGCCGTGCTGGCCTTCTGGATTGCCTATATCCTGACCCGACCGTTCGGCGCCTCGTTCGGCGATCTGCTCTCGCAACCGGTTGCCAATGGTGGGCTCGGGCTTGGCACAGTCGTCACCAGTGCCATCTTCCTGCTCACCATCCTCGGCCTCGTCGCCTACCTCACGGCGACCGAACGTCGAGTAGGCGAGCGCGCCTGAGACATGAATAGAGGGAGATTCGAATCCATGACGGCAGAAGCCGAACGCAGCTTAAGCAAAGTGCCCGAAGTGACCTTGGTGTTCTGGATCATCAAGGTCGCCGCGACCACGCTCGGCGAGACCGCCGGTGACGCGGTGTCGATGTCGATGAAGCTGGGCTACCTGGCCGCAACAGGCATCTTCGCGGCGATCTTTCTGGTGGCCGTGGTCGCCCAGATCAAGGCCAAGGATTTTCATCCGCTGCTGTACTGGGCAACCATCATCGCGACCACGACCGTGGGCACGACGCTGGCCGATTTCGCCGATCGCTCGCTCGGCATCGGTTATGCCGGTGGCTCGACGCTGCTGTTTATCCTGCTCATGGGCTCGCTCGCGCTCTGGTACCGGACGCTGGGATCGATCTCCGTCGCGACCGTCAGCTCGCCAAAGGCCGAGACCTTCTACTGGATCACCATCATGTTCTCGCAGACGCTCGGCACGGCGCTCGGCGACTGGACCGCGGGCACGGCGGGGCTGGGTTACACCGGCGGCGCACTCGTGTTTTCGGCCCTCTTGGGGGCGGTGGCCGCGGCTTACTTCTGGACGCGAGTTTCGCGCACCGTGTTGTTCTGGGCGGCATTCATCCTGACCCGTCCGCTCGGCGCTGTCGTTGGCGATTTTCTCGACAAGCCGGTGAGTTCCGGCGGTCTCGCACTGAGCCGATATAGCGCCTCCGCGGTGCTGATTATCTTCATCCTGGCGATGATCCTGGTGTTCAAGCAACGGGCGGCCAAGCGGGCGCATTGATACAGCAGCCCGGCGACGCGGTCGAAAGGGGGGTTTCAATCCGCGTTCCGTCGATCAGTTTTCGATGGCGTCTGTCGCCGCGACCCTGGCGTTCTGGCACGGTGGAATTTGCCGGACGCCCGGGGGCACTCTGAAGCGTTTCACGGAGAGAGTCCGATGCGAGTCCTGCTTGTCGAAGACGATCGAATGATTGGCGAAGCCGTGGAAGCGGCGTTGGTGGACGCCGCCTACGCCCCCGATTGGGTACGCGACGGGCAGTCGGCGATCGAAGCCGTCGCCGCTCAAACCTACGACATCGTGCTGCTCGATCTGGGTCTGCCAAAGACAGACGGTATTCAGGTCTTGCGCACCATTCGTGGGCACAACAATGCCGTGCCGGTGCTCATCATCACCGCACGCGACGCCGTCGAAAGTCGCATTCAGGGGCTCGATCTGGGCGCCGACGACTATGTCCTGAAGCCCTTCGAGATGGCCGAGTTGCTGGCGCGCATGCGTGCAGTGGCCCGCCGCAAGGGCGGCGTCGCCGGTCCGCTGCTGTGCAATGAGGTGCTGTCGCTGGATGTCTGCGCAAGAACCGTTGCGCACGACGGCCAGGAGATTCACCTGTCGGCGCGCGAATTCGCGCTGCTGCATGCGCTGATGATCCGGCCTGGGGCAATCTTGTCGCGCGGCGAACTGGAGGACCGCATGTATGGATGGGGCAGCGAGGTGGAAAGCAACGCCGTCGAATTCATCATCCACGCGCTGCGCAAGAAACTCGGCAACGACGCAATAAAGAACGTGAGGGGCGTGGGATGGCTGGTGCCCAAAGCCCGCTGAGGCAGTCGCTGCAGTTCAGGCTTTCGGCATGGGTCAGCGCCCTCTTGCTGGGGGTGGCGGTGGTCGCCGGCGCGTTCTCGTTCATCACCGCGTTTGAAGAAGCGAACGAACTTCAGGACGACACGCTACGGCAGATCGCCGCCCTCATCGACCGCAATCACTTGCCGGTCGCCACTGCATCTGAACAGTTGCCCGAATTTGCTTCCGATTCGGACGTGCAGGTGGTGGTGCAGAGACTGCCCAACGCGCGCGAAACAACGCCACGCTCGTCCGCGACGCCACTGCTGCTCTCCGCCGAACTGCCCGACGGGCTGCAGACGGTGATGATCGAGGATGAATCCTGGCGCCTCTTCGTCACCACGCTGGCTGCCGACAGGCGCTTTGTCGTCGGCCAACAAACGGCGGTACGCGACGAAACGGCGCGCGACGGCGCTTTGCGCACGCTGATGCCGTTTGTCATCCTGATCCCCATCTTGCTGTTGGTGCTGCGCGACGTCATTCGCCGCATGCTCAAACCGATGCGCGATCTCGCCACCGAACTGGACGGGCGAAGCGATCAGGATCTCGGCGCGCTCGTCGCAACGGGTCTGCCGACCGAGGTTCGCCCCTTCGTCGTCGCCATCAACCGCATGTTGACGCGGGTCGAGCAGTCCGTCAGTCAACAGCGCCGCTTCCTCGTCGACGCGGCGCACGAACTGCGCTCACCACTCACCGCGCTCTCGCTGCAGGCCGAACGGCTGGCCGGCACGCCGATGTCCGACGCGGCGGGCGAGCGCCTCGCGGCGCTGCGCCAGGGGATTCGCCGCGCGCAACTGCTACTCGAACAGCTCCTCACCCTGGCGCGGGTGCAGGACGCGCCAAGCGCGGCGGCCACGCCGGTGTCGGTCCACAACGTATTCCGCCAGGTCATCGAAGAACTGCATCCGCAAGCCACGGCAAAGTCCATCGACATCGGAGTCACCAGCGAGCAGGACGTGAGCATCGCGCTCGCCGAATTCGATCTGCAGACGCTGGTGCGCAATCTCGTCACAACGCAATCAAATACACGCCCGTGGGGGGCCGAGTCAACCTTGCGGTCGGCGTCGATGTGCGCGAGGTGGTGGTGCAGGTCAGCGACAGCGGACCCGGCATTGCGCCGGAAGCACGTGCGCGCGTGTTCGAGCCGTTTCACCGCCTGTTGGGAAATGACGAGATCGGCTCCGGCCTTGGGCTCTCGATCGTCAAGGCGATCGCCGATCGCTGCGGCGCTACGGTGGCGCTGGACTATGCGGACGTCGCGCGCTCAACGGGATTGCGGGTAACGGTCACATTCAGAAGGCCGGCGCGAAATGCGGAAAAGCTTAGGTCGCGCTGAACGCACTACTGACCATTTCTGCATGCTGGCAACATCCTCGCTTTGCCAGAAGACCAAGGTTTCAATGATCGACACGCCTGCCACCCCTGCCCTGCCGTCCATTGAGCATGTCCATCTACCCGCGTACTGGCAGGACATCCCTGCCGTGCTGGTGGTGACGGCAATCGTGGTCGGCTTGCTGCTCGCGGTGGGGCTGGTTTGGCTTTTGCAGCGCTTGGTCGTGCGCAAGGGACCAGAAGTGCTGCGGGTGCTGGTGTCGCTTGGTCGATCGATCAAGACGGCGCTGGGTGGCAATGTCTACGTGGGGCGAGTGGCGCGCCGCTATCCCGCCGGTAGCCGCTTCCTCGTCCGTCGTGTCGATCGCTCACGTTTTTACGGCCTCGCGCTCACGCTTCTCGTGCTGGCGTTTGCCTATGTGCTGGCCTTGTTTGCGGGCATTATCGAGGATGTCGTCACCGCGGACTCCATCGTCGCGCTCGATCATGCAATGGCGCAGCTGATCGCCGCCTATCGCGAGCCGTGGGTCGTTGCTGTGTTCTTGTGGATCACCAGCCTGGGCGAGCCGCGGGTAGTCGGCGCTGTGCTCGTGGTGGCGTGCCTCGTGCTTTGGCTCACGAAGCGCAAGTACGCGATCGCAGGCTTGTTGGCATCAAGCTTCGGGGCGGGCGTTTTCGTCACGCTGGGCAAGCTGACCTTTCAGCGTTCGAGGCCGGTCGCGGCCGTCCTGCTCGAGCCGTCCTTTTCCTTTCCGAGCGGGCACGCCACCATCGCCGTCGCCTTCTATGGTTTTCTGGGCTATGTGCTGATCCGCTCCACCACCCAGTGGAAGCAGCGCGTTAACCTGCTTTTCGCCACCGCCACGCTTGTCCTCGCCATTGGGCTGAGCCGTATCGGACTCGGCGTGCACTACCTGAGCGATGTCTGGGCGGGCTACCTGCTCGGCGTGCTTTGGTTGATTGTGGGCATCACGCTTAGCGAATGGCTGAGCGCAAGCGGCAGAATCGTATGGGATGGCGCGACCACTCCGTGCCGAAGGGCGGCGGTGTTTGGCCTGATCCTTGCCGCGATCGTCGGCTTCATCGCCTATGCATCTACCCGCAGCCTGCCGCCAAGCCACGGCGCCGGTGATGACGTTGCTGGATTCTTTGCGCCAGCGGCCCATAATCAAGCAAGGACTTGAGCGTTTTGCGGTCCAGCGCAAGCCTTCCGGCGTGGACCACTCAGGCCACCCGGGCATGACGGACCATCATAAAAAAACCACGGAGATAGCGATGACTGCAAACACGACGGGCGGCTGCGAACATGTACACACGCGACTGCATGCCGGCCCTATCGACAACCACACCTGCCACTGCTCGGTGTGCAAACGCGTCACTGGCCAGGACACGACCCATGTTGTGTTCTACAAGCATGCGGACGTCGAGGTCGACAACCCCCGAGGGCCTCAAACGTCAGCCCTTCAATGACCAGAATCCGAACGGCCCGCTTGAGCTGTGCACCTGCGCAAAGTGCGGCACCCCGATCATGCTCGACGACAAGGAGCGCCGCATCCGGGTGATCGTTCCCAATCTGATGGGCCTCGATCCCGCGAAGCTGCCGCCGACCTACCACGCGTTCTACGATCCCGCGACCGGCGCACCCAAGCCGAGTGACGGTCTTCCCGTCCACGCCGAGCTACGCCCCGACTTCGTCTGGCCTCAGCCGGCCTGAGCTCAGCCGGTCTGGCCCGCGCTTCAGCATCCATACATCAACCCGAACAGGCCCCAGCCGCATTGCGGTTCAGGCCTGTTTGTCATCCTGACCTGCTACAGCCTTGCCCGCGGGGTGAAGCAACAGCGCTTGCCCTCATCGTCAAACCGTACCTGGCAGGCTTCGATCAGCTGCGCACGTAATCTTTGCCGGGCGCGTTGAATACGCGACTTTGCGGCGGGCAGTGAGAGGGCCTTGATCTGAGCGAACTGGGCCTGGGTCATGTTGCCGAGGTCGCACAGCTCGATCACTTCCCGATCCGCCTGGGCGAGCTCGGACAGCACGCGTGGCAGGCAGTCGACCAGGCCGTCGGCGATGTCGAGCTCGGGCTCGGGCGTTGGCAGATCGTCAGGGACAGGGCGTGTGTCACGTTTGCGGCGCAGTTGGTGGTCCACCAGATTGCGTGCCACCTCGAACAACCACGCACGCGGGTTTTCGATTTCGCAAAAGGCGCGGTCCTTGAGCAAGGCCTTCAAGAACAGATCCTGCAGCAAGTCGTCGGCACTGACGCCTTCGGGCGCGCGGTGACGCAGAAAGGCGTGCAATTCGCGCTCACAGGCTTGCCAGGCGCTCATCAGGCAAGGTGGGTTCATCGCTTACCGCCTGTCGGCCATTCGTTCATCGCAGCAGCCGGCGGACGCGCAGCCGCATGCCCGAAACCCACACTTCATGTTAGACGCCTTGTCGCCCGCGCTGGCGAGGGCGTCGCGCTGGGCTTGGACAGGATCTCCAGCACGGTCTCGGGCGGTCGGCACAGACGGGTGCCGAGCGGCGTGACCACGATCGGGCGGTTGATCAGGATCGGATGCGCCATCATGGCGTCGATGAGCGCTTCGTCGGTCATGCGGGGGTCGCCCAGACCAAGCTCAGCAAACAGCGCCTCTTTCGCGCGCATGATTCCGCGCACACCGAGCCCAGCGGCGTCGATCAGCTCGACGAGCTGCGCGCGGCTGGGCGGGGTCTTGAGGTATTCGATGACGACCGGTTCGGCGCCGCTGCTGCGGATCAGCGCCAGAGTGTTACGCGAAGTGCCGCAGCGTGGGTTGTGATGAATCGTGATGTCGCTGATGGCCTGTTTCCTTGTTGAAGACGCCCTGCCTGTCGGCGGCAGTCAGCCAGGGACGAATTATCGGGTAATAATTTGATGAACGTACGCCTTGGCCACATGCGCCTGGCCGACAAGCGCCACGACCCAAGACTTGCAGCAAAATCGTTTTTTCGCTCCAGGCTGCATCCTTTTGCCCCCTGCTACGTCTCCCTGAATGAGTCGTCGCACAGCGTCAAAAACGGCCAAGCACTGATCTCTGCAAGCGGAGCACGCAATGAGCACACACCCCCTTCCACTTCCACTCCCCACCCTCCAGCCTTCTTCACCCAGCCTCGGGCGCTGGGCGGCGACGATTCTGGTCGCCGGCGCCGCATGGGTGGCCGCCTACACCCACCTGACCGATTTTGCCGATGTGGTCGTCGGCCTGTTAGGGCTGGCACGGGGCACGCATGCGGCGGAAGCGGTGCATTTCTTCATCTACGACACGCCCAAGGTGTTGCTGCTGTTGGTTGCGGGTCGTCTTCATCATGGGCGTGGTGCATACGTTTTTCACGCCCGAGCGCACGCGCAGCCTGCTTGCCGGACGTGCGGCCATCTTCAATTATCTGCTCGCCGCCTTGCTGGGGGCGGTGACGCCGTTTTGCTCGTGTTCGGCGGTGCCACTTTTCATCGGTTTCCTGTCAGCCGGCGTGCCGCTGGGCATCACCCTCACCTTTCTCGTCGCCGCGCCGATGATCGACCAGATTGCAGTCGTCATGCTCGCGGCGATGTTCGGCTGGCAGATCGCCGCGCTCTACTTTGCCTTTGGTATCGTGGTGGCCATGCTTGCCGGGCTCATCCTCACGCGCATGAAGCTGGAACGCTATCTGGAAGACTGGGTGCTCAACATCCAGCGCGGCGCAGCCGCCGCCAGCAGCGCGCTTTCGCGCCCGAGCCGGCCCGATCGCTTCGACGCCGCCTGGGCGAGCGTGAAGGAGATCGTCGGCCGGGTGTGGCCTTATGTCATGCTCGGCATCGCCATCGGGGCCGGCATTCACGGCTATGTGCCAGCCGAGTTCATGGCCCAGATCATGGGCAAGGAAGCGTGGTGGGCGGTGCCGGTCAGCGTCGGCATCGGCGTGCCGATGTACACCAACACGGCTGGCGTCATCCCCATCGTCGAGGCCCTGTACGGCAAGGGCGCGGCCATGGGCACCTTGCTGGCCTTCATGATGAGCGTGGTCGCCCTGTCGCTGCCGGAGATGATCATCCTGCGCAAGGCGCTCAAGCTCAAGCTGATCGCAATCTATGTTTCCATCGTCGCCACCGGCATCATCCTGGTCGGCTACATCTTCAACCTGATTCTCTGAGGAAGGCACAGCATGAAAAACGTCAAGGTTCTGGGCTCGGGCTGCGCAAACTGCCGCAACACCATCCGCCTCATCGAAGAAGTCGCTGCCGCCAAGGGCGCGCAAATCGTGCTCGAAAAGGTCGAAGATCTTCAACAGATCATGACCTACGGCATCATGGCCACGCCCGGCGTCGTCGTCGACGGCACCGTGGTGCACGCGGGCGGCATGCCGGCGCGCAGCAAGGTCGAAAGCTGGTTCTGAGCTGGCCCCGTCAAACCTACCCTTGCGTTGCTAAGCAACCCGATTTCGACTTCCGGCCGGGCCCGCATCGGTGGGTGTCACGCTGCGTCGTGCCCAGAGCCCTTTCGCCGTGTTCAGCGGCGCCGAAAACACGTGTCGGGAAAATTTACACTCGCTCTCTCGCAGACTTGAAAGACAATATCCAACCCTTATTTATCAAGTAGTTGCAAATCTGGCATTGATATTGCTTTAAGCCACTCAGCGACCACTTACACGTTGCGACGAAGTTAAACCCGCTCTCCGGCTAAACACCAGCCGTGACGTACTGACAGGACACAACCCATGAAAAAGACTGTACTCATCGCCGCCGTAGCGGCTCTGGCCACGATCAGCACCGGCGCCTCGGCTGCTTATGTGAGCAACATCAACTCCCTGGCCGGCGACTTTGCCATTACGGGCTTCAAGGATCTGACGCCTAACAGCTACTCGGTCTCCCTGACCGGCTTGGTGGGTAACGGTGTCCTGACTGCAGGCCCGTCGAACACCTACGCCGTGAGCGTCGGCCCGGGTTCTGCGGGCCCGAGCGGCACCGCCAGTTCTGACTTCCTGAATGGCGCCGCTGCCGGCATGTTCAGCCGCACGGTCACGACCAGTACGCCAGTCTTCACTGGCTACCTCTCCGCCACTGGCCTGACCCCTGGGCCCTACCCCTTCGTGTTCGGTTCGGGCGCTATCGTTAACCCGATCACATTCGGCTTTAACGGCTCGTACGACGGCGCAACCACCTCGGGCATTCTGGGCTTCCTGAACACCCTGCTGGGCACTTCCTTTGCTATTCCGACCGGCGCCGGTGCCTACAATATCGCGGGCACCATCACCGACACCTCCGTCATCATGAACATCCTCGACACCCCCACCAGCTGGCTGGGTAGCGGAGCAATCTTGTTGGCTGGCGATACCTTGCTTGGCGGCGGCAACGGCACCATCGACGGCGCGTTCACCGTGCGCAACATTGGAATCACCGCCGTCCCCGAACCCGCTTCCCTCGCCCTCCTGGGTCTGGGCCTGGCCGGTCTGGGTGCCATGCGTCGTCGCAAGCAAGCTGCTTGATCAGCTTGCTGATCAGGTCAGCCAGCGCTGCCTTGTGCGCGCTGCCTGACCAGCAACATCTTTAAAGAAGCCGATGCCCCTAGAGCGGGGTGTCGGTTTTTTTACGCCAAGGCCATGTTCGAAAAACTTCTGATTCTGTGCACGGGCAACATCTGTCGCAGTCCGCTTGCCGAAGAGCTGATCCGCCAGCGTGCGCTCGCCGCGGGCAAGCGGGTGCTCGTCCGCTCCGCCGGTATTGGCGCATTGGCAGGTCATGGCGCCGACAAGACCACCCAACTGGTTGCCAATCAGCATCAGATGGACCTCTCCGCCCATCGCGCGCAGCAGCTCAACCTGGAACTCACGCGCTGGTCCGATCTCATCCTCGGCATGGAAAAGCACCACCTCGACTACGCCAACGACCTCGACCCCACCACCCGCGGCAAGACCTTCCTGCTCGGGCACTGGACCAAGACCGAGGTGCCCGACCCCTACCGCGAGCCAGAAGACGCGCATCAACTCGCCTACGACATCATCTCCGAGGCGGTCGATGACTGGGTAGGCAAGATCTGAACCCGGCGACGCGCTGCTTGCGCCATCGTCCGCCTGAACGAGATTCAGGATCGGCCATCTACAGGCTGCGCTTGCGGCTCGCCCGCGAGGAGCGCAGAAGCGCCACCTAGCAGCCTGTCGGACTTGAGCACTCGCGGCGCGGTATCCGAGGGCTTGATTTTACAATGTGGGAAACAGTCGGCATTTCAGGCTCCAATACGCGGCTTTTCAGTCGAGATCGCAATGCTGCTGTCCTTTTTTTTTCTCACTGCGGACGCAATACGGCCATGCGCTTCAAGTTCCACGCCAGGCACACCAGGGTCCACTCGTTGCGCACGTTGTCGAGTCCGCGCAGCATGAACTGACGAAATCCCATCACCGACTTGATGATGCCGAACACCGGTTCAACGGTCTGTTTCCGCAGCGCGTAGGCTGCGCGGCCCGCCCGGGTCTTGAGCGCGTGCTTCATCTGCGCGACGTGAGTCGCGGGCTGCTCGAGCGGGGTGGGTTCTTCGAAGCGGCTGTGCCAATCCGGATGATGTTGGTCGCGCCCCACCGCGATCAGCGGTTCGATCCCGGCGCTCTGGCAGCACTGCACGTTGCGCTCGCTGAAGAATCCGGTGTCGGCCAGCAGTTGGTCGGGCTGATCGAGCCCTTGGGGCAGCGCCTTGATGCGGGCCACCATCGGTTCGACCTGCTCCTTGTCGTTTCCCGCCTGGGTGAGGTGGGGTGCCATCACCAGCATCGACGCCGTATCGACCGCCGCCTGCGCGTTGTAGCACTGCTCGAAGCCGCCGCCGGCCACCTTCATGATGCGCGAATCTTCATCGGTCAGATTGAGCTGGTCGTTCGCGCGCGCACCCGGCGCAGGCGGAGCAGGCGGCTTGCCGCCGAGCTTCTTGCCGCTGGCTGCCGCCTTGGCCTGGCGCTTGACCATCTTGGCGTCAAACTCGGCCTGTTCGCGCTCGAAGCGCTCCTTGGCGCGCGCCTCGATCTTGGCCTTGGCGGCCGCGATAGCGGCCAGCCGGTCTTCGCGGCGCTTGATCTCCGCGGGCAGATCCACGCCTTCGGGCACATTGCTTCGATCGGCCGCTTCGGCCAACGCGAGTATTTCCTGCACTTCACCCTTGAGTTGAGCTTCGATCTTCTGCGCGTGCCCATAAGAGAGCGCGCTGTGGCGGCTCGCGTTGGCGTGGATCTTGGTGCCGTCCAGGCTCACCGTGCCAAAGCGCGAGAGCTGGTTCTCGCGGGCTACTTGCAGCACCTGCACGAAGACATCGGCGAATTGTTTGCCGAAACGGCGACGAAAAGTCGCCAGCGTATCGTGGTCCGGGTGCTGGTCGCAGGCGATGAAGCGGAAGGCCAGCGAGTCGTAGGTGGCCCGTTCGATCTTGCGGCTCGAGTGCGTCCCCGTCGCATAGCCGTAGATCAGCAGCGACAGCAGCATCGCCGGATGGTAGGCATCGCTGCCGCGGCCCGCATACGCGCGTTCCAGTACCGACAGGTCCAGCCCTTCCACCACATCGACCACGTAGCGCGCCAGGTGCGATTCGGGCAGCCAGTCCTGCACCGAGGGCGGCAACAGGTACTCCGTTTGGCGGTCTATCGGGCGGAAGCGGCTCATGCTCTCAGGTTCCAGGGGCGACGCGGCATTTTACAGGGGGATAGCCCGACAGGCTGCTAGCTCCGCTTCTGCATCGATGGACGTTTCACTCTGGATTTTCGTCGTGACTCAGCCAGAACCATAAATAGTTTTGAAACATAGCCAACCCCCAGTCGAAATTTCCGATATTTGGAAAGTCGATGGTCAGGGCTGACTTGTGACCACAATAATTATTTATCTGATGGTCGTAGGCAATCCGCGAGTCGGGGCGTTTCAGCGTTCGGTAGGCTTCAGCGATATTCTTGAATTTCCGTTCGCCATCCCTGTCCTCCGAGACATCCGGATGAAAGCGCTGCGCCAGGATACGGAAAGCGGCCTTTATCTCTGCTGCTGAGGCACACCGATCAACCTGCAAGGTTGAGTAATGGTCCTGAATTTGCATTGACTGCTCTTTCAAGTTGGCGATTCGCGTCGCTGGATGTCACCCGTCGTGAATGGGCGCAATGGGCATCATCGCCTGAAAACGACTCGTTACCTAGTATTCGTCTGTTCGATACCGCATATAACGCGCGTGGAGTGCAATAAGCGACGGGCTGTGCCGGGGGGAGAGCGGCAAGGCGAATCCCTATTCAGGGCGTCCCGATAGCCGATCACCGCCCAGCAGCTGAACCAGTTCGCCCAGATCGCTCAGCTCCACATGCGGTCTTTCGGCGTGCTCCCAGGCAGCTTGTTCGCGGTTCACCCACGCGGCCTGCATGCCCGCAGCGCGTGCGCCCAGCACGTCCTGCAGTGCATGGTCGCCAACGTGCAGGACCTCGTCCGGTTGCACGCCGGCGGCCTGCGCCGCGGCATGAAAAATGCGGCGATCGGGCTTGGAAACGCCAAATTTGAAAGCCGCCACACTGCCCACAAACAGCGGCGCCAGCACCATGCGCGAGACCTCGGCGTTGCCGTTTGACAGGCTCACCAAGGGATAGCGCGCAGCGAGAAACTCCAGCGCAGGCAGCGCGTCGGGATAAAACGTCACGTTGTGGCGTTCGGCAATGAAGACCTCGAACGCCGGCTCGGCCAGCTGCGGATCATCGCCTGCATTATTCAGCGCAAAGCGTAAGGATTCGCGGCGCAAGGCCGTCATGTCGTGGGCCAGGTCGGGGCGCTGCTGCTCAAGCGCATCGCGCACCGCGCGCAGCGCCTGTGGGCTGGCGTACAGGGTCGCCGTCTGCGGCGCGTTGAGGGCAAGCCAGTCGTAGAGCACGCTTTCGGCACGTGCAATGGTGGGCCAGATCGGCCACAGCGTGTCGTCCAGATCCAGCGAGATGGCCTTGATTCGATTCAGATTCAGCATGAGTGGGATGTTACCGGAAGCTCGGCCTTCGGTATGCGCTTACCTTGCTGGCGCGAAGGATTTGGCGTCACGCACCCTGTTCTACTGCCCCCACAAGCTTGACAGCGGCGCCGCCCAAATACCGTCACCCAGGGGCATCGTCTCCGTGCCATCGTAAAGCAACACACCCATCTTGAACTGGCCACCTGCGAGGCCGGCAAACTTCTTCAAACCACGTAGATCGCTTTCCTTCACGGTGGCCGAGGTCTTTATGTCAACGCCCACCAATTCTCCAACCGTGTTCTCGATGATCACATCCACCTCGAACTTGTCTGCATCCCGGTAGTACATCAGCTGGTAATCGTCGTCCGCCGTGGTCGTATACTTGAGCAACTCCGCAAAAACGAAGGTCTCCAGCACCTTGCCAAAGCGTGCGCGATTCTGCTGCACTTCCTCAGCGCCCAAATCAAGCAATGCGGCCAGCAAGCCGGAATCGATGAACTGCAGTTTCGGTGTCTTGATCACTCGATTCAGCCGGTTACGAGCCCAGACATTGATGCGCTTGAGCAAGTACATCTGCTCGAAAACACCGACATAGCGAGAAGCCGTCTTGCCATCGAGTCCCACCTGAGCCCCGAGAATCACGGAATTTATGTATCGTGAATCCCCAAGGGACTTCAACGCGCGAACAGCTGCAGGTGCCAGTTCGCCCCCCCTTTTCCGAAAAAAAGATGGTGCAATCCCCAAGGAGACTGAGCATGAACGACTGCGTGATCCTGCGCGAAATTCCCACCGCCTGCGGACGGCGCTTTGGCCACGCCACCCTCAACGCACCCCAGCGCCTCAACGCGCTGTCCCTGGACATGATCGACCGCCTGGCGCCGCAACTGGCTGCCTGGGCGGAAGACTCTGAAATCGTCGGCGTACTGCTCGACGGCAGCGGTGACAAGGCCTTTTGCGCCGGCGGCGATGTCGCCGCGCTCTACCGCGCCATCAAGGCCGTGCCCGCCGGACAGGCCGCGCCCGAGATCGCCACCTTTTTCGAACACGAATACCGCCTCGACCACCTCATCCACACCTATCCCAAACCCCTGCTGTGCTGGGGCCAGGGGGTGGTCATGGGCGGCGGCCTGGGGCTGATGGCGGGCGCTTCGCATCGCGTCGTCACCCCCAGCACGCGCATGGCCATGCCCGAGATCACCATCGGCATCTACCCCGATGTCGGCGGCAGCTGGTTTCTGCGCCGCATGCCGGGGCGCGCCGGCCTCTTCCTTGCGCTCACTGGCGCCCCGATCAACGCCGCCGACGCGCGCTTTGCCGGCCTGGCCGACTACCTCATCGACGAGGGCGAACGCGCACGACTGCCTGAACTGATCAGCGCCACCCATTGGCACGCGCCCGACGAGGGTGACAGCGCAGCCAACCACGCCCGCTTGAGCGCCCTCCTCGACCCGCTCAGCACCCCTGCCAGCCAACGCCATCCCCACCTCACGACTGCGCACCCATTTCGACCGCATCGAGGCGCTCATCGGCAACGACAGCCTGGTCAACATCGCCCGCCGCCTGCGCGCCCTCACCGCCGATCAGGACACCTGGCTGGCCACCGCTGGCAACACCTTCGCCCACGGCGCCCCCAGCTCCGCCCGCCTGTCATGGGCGCTGTGGCAGCGCACCCGTCACATGTCGCTGGCTGAAGTGTTCCGGGTGGAATACATGGTCTCGGTCGCCTGCACCAGCAAAGCCGACTTCGCCGAAGGCGTGCGCGCCCTGCTGATCGACAAGGACCGCCAGCCGCGCTGGCGCCATGCCGACATGGGCGAAATCAGCGACGACGAGATCGCCGACCACTTCCGCCCCCGCTTCAGCGGCGCACATCCACTCGCCGATCTGGGCTGAACGATGCTTGCGCACAGGCAGTCGCGGATCAGGTTCAGATACAGCCACTGCCACCGCTTGTCGATTGATACCATCCGCAAATGGCTTGAAGATCACGGAGTGAAACCATGAACACCATGACGATCAACGGCTATCAGGCGATCATCTCATTCGACCCGGACATTCAAATGTTCCGGGGGGAATTCGTCGGGCTCAATCAGTGGGCTGCCGATACGATCAGGCAAGCGGCACAGGCAGGATGACGGGCGGTGATACCCCGGTGGACCAGCCGTTCCAGCCGTTCGTCTGGCAGAAAATTCTTGAGTGCTTTTGAAACTACCGCCCGCATATGGAGAAGTCCGTCATGACCAACTCATCCCAAGCCCTGCGCATCAACATCGTCTCGGACGTGATGTGCCCGTGGTGCATCATCGGCTACCGCCAGCTGGCACAGGCGCTCAAGGCGACCGGCACAGCGCATGAGATCCATTGGCAGCCGTTCGAGCTCAACCGAGACATGCCGCCCGAAGGCCAGAACCTGCGCGCGCATCTGATCGAGAAATACGGCACCACCCCCGAGCAGTCTGAACAAAGCCGCGCGATGATCACCGCGACTGGCGCGGCGCTCGGCTTCGAGATCCACTTTGCTGACGACATGCGCATGCACAACACCTTCAAGGTGCATCAACTGCTGCATTGGGCCGACCAGCAAGGGCGCAAGCACGAGCTCAAGCAGGCATTTTTTGCAGCCCATTTCACCGATCGTCGAAACCTGTCCGACGATGGCGTGCTGGCGGATGTGGCCGCAGAGATCGGCCTGGACCGCAGCGAAGCATTGACGGTGCTCGCGGATCAACGCTTTGCCACCGCCGTGCGCGATGCTGAAGATTTCTGGGTGCAACAAGGCATTCGCGGCGTGCCCGCCATGATCTTCAACCGTCGCCAGCTCGTGACCGGTGCGCAAGGGGTCGAGAACTACACCCGCATCCTTGAACAATTGGCCGAGATGCCGGATTGAGCCAGCGCTGAACGTTCCTGTCAGGTGGCAAGGGTAATTCCGTATTGTCTTAAAAACGACATTTATCGTTTAATTACAACATCCACCAAGCAGGACCCTCATCGAGAACGCGCATCATGACGGCCGACGCTCTGACCATCGTCATTCATCTTGTCTCTGCGCTGGTCGCCGGGGGTGTCATTGGGCTCGAGCGCAGTTTTCACGGCCGCCCCGCCGGCTTCAGAACACACGCGCTGGTCTGCCTCGCGTCCAGTTTGTTGATGCTGGTCACCGTGTATCAAGACAAATGGATTCTTGATATTCCGATGGAGACCATTCGCACCGATCCGACCCGAATGGCGCAGGGCATCATGACCGGCATCGGCTTTCTCGGCGCCGGCGTCATCTTTCGCGAAGGCCTGTCGGTGCGCGGCCTGACCACTGCGGCGTCGATCTGGATCACAGCGGCGATCGGTATTTTGATGGGGGTCGGCTTCTACATGCCGGCCATCCTCGCCACGGTGCTCACCTTGTCCATCCTGTCGGTGTTCCGCTGGATCGAACAAAGGCTGCCCTCGCACTATTACGCCCAACACAGCGTGCGCTTTGAGCGCGACAAGGTCATGCCAAAGCCCGAGTTCGACAGCTTCTTGCTGGGCTACGGCTTTACTGCCAGCAACCTCAGCTACCGCTTCTCCGATGACGAACTGTTCTTCGAATATCGGATGGTGATCCGCACCAACAACCAGGACAACCTTCCCCTGCTCGCCGCCGCCTTGCGCGAACTACCCAACGTGCGCGCCTTTCGCATCTCGCCCACGGGTGACTGAACTGGCAATGCGGAATTGGTAATGGGAAACACGGAGAACTCATGCACACCAGCGGAAAGGCAATCATTGAAACGGAGCAAATCCCGATCAAGCTGTGGCTGAAAGAGGACCAGATGGATGACGGGGCGCTGGAGCAGGCGCGAAACCTGGCAAACCTTCCATTCGCCTTCAAGCACATCGCCATCATGCCAGACACCCACCAAGGCTACGGCATGCCCATCGGCGCCATCCTGGCCACCCAGGGCGCCATCGTGCCCAACGCGGTCGGTGTCGATATCGGCTGCGGCATGTGCTCCTTGCGCACCAACCTGACCGAGGTCGAAACCGCGGACCTGAAGGCCATCATGGGCATCATCCGCGACACCGTTCCGGTGGGCTTCAATCACCACCAAACGCCTCAGGACGAAGCGTGGATGCCCGAGCGCAAGGGGGATCTGCCCATCGTCGAGCAAGAATACGAAAGCGCCCTGTATCAGATCGGCACCTTGGGTGGCGGCAACCATTTCATCGAAATACAAAAAGGATCCGACGGCTACATCTGGATCATGATCCACTCCGGCTCGCGCAATGTCGGTTTCACCGTGGCCAATCATTACGACGACATCGCCAAGCAGCTGAACACGGCCGCCGGCGAAGATGTGTCGCAGGACCTGGCCTACATCCCGGAATCCTCGGAACATTTCGAGCTGTACTGGAATGAAATGAACTACTGCCTCGAATTTGCCCTGGCCAACAGAAAGCTGATGATGGAGCGGGCAAAGTCAGCATTCAGACATGTGCTGCCCGAGGTCGAATTCGCCGATTTCATCAACAAGCCGCACAACTTTGCCGCCGTGGAAGAGCATTTCGGCGAGACCGTCATCGTGCACCGAAAAGGCGCGACCCGCGCCCGCAAAGGCGAATGGGGCATGATCCCCGGCTCTCAAGGCACGCGCTCCTTTCTCGTAAAGGGTAAAGGCGAGGCACAGTCCTTCGAATCGTGTGCCCATGGCGCCGGAAGAATCATGAGCCGGGCAAAGGCCCGCAAGACACTTGACCTGAAAGCAGAGATCAAGGCCCTCAAGGAGCTCGGCGTACTGCACGCCATCCGCCACCGCACCGACCTGGACGAGGCGCCGGGGTCCTACAAGGACATCGATGAAGTGATGAGAAACCAGGTCAACCTGGTCGATGTGCAAATCGAACTGCAACCCCTGGCGGTCATCAAGGGGTAATAAACACCATCAACTCCATCAGCACGACGCAAGTCGCGAGCTTTTCCAGAAACCCACCGCGCTTGATCCCGGCTGTAGGAGCGGCGCAAGCCGCGAGCTTTTCCACTCGCCCCCGCAGCACCCTCGCCTCCCGACCGCCGCAAAACCCTCGCGACTCGCGTCGCTCCTACAAAAACCGCCGCGCATATGGGAGCCGCCACGCCAACGGCCACCCACCGCGCCAACGCATGCCCACCGCGCACGATCCCGGCTGTAGGAGCGGCGCAAGCCGCGAGCTTTTCCGGAAACCCACCGCGCTTGATCCCGGCTGTAGGAGCGGCGCAAGCCGCGAGCTTTTCCACTCGCCCCCGCAGCACCCTCGCCTCCCGACCGCCGCAAAACCCTCGCGACTCGCGTCGCTCCTACAAAAACCGCCGCGCATATGGGAGCCGCCACGCCAACGGCCACCCACCGCGCCAACGAATACCCACCGCGCTTGATCCCGGCTGTAGGAGCGGCGCAAGCCGCGAGCTTTTCCGGAAACCCACCGCGCTTGATCCCGGCTGTAGGAGCGGCGCAAGCCGCGAGCTTTTCCACTCGCCCCGCAGCACCCTCGCCGCCCGACCGCCGCAAAACCCTCGCGACTCGCGTCGCTCCTACAAAAACCGCCGCGCATATGGGAGCCGCCACGCCAACGGCCACCCACCGCGCCAACGCATGCCCACCGCGCTCGATCCCGGCTGTAGGAGCGGCGCAAGCCGCGAGCTTTTCCGGAAACCCACCGCGCACGATCCCGGCTGTAGGAGCGGCGCAAGCCGCGAGCTTTTCCACTCGCCCCCGCAGCACCCTCGCCGCCCGACCGCCGCAAAACCCTCGCGACTCGCGTCGCTCCTACAAAAACGGGCTTGTATACGCAAACCACCCCGCCCACCCTGCTCCCCCTCTCACCGCGCGTCGATGCCATGTCAAACGCATTTGGCGGTAAGCTCTATGCATGCCTCCGAACGCCATCGACCTCCGCTGTGGCCGGGTTTCCGAGATCGGCCGGATCTATCTGATCACCACCGTCACCCTCGACCGCGTGCGGCTCTTCGAGGATCTGATCCTGGCACGCACCACCATTGCCCACCTGCGCCATGCCGATGCACACGGGCACTCAAAAACGCTCGCATGGGTGCTCATGCCAGACCACCTTCACTGGCTCGTGCAACTCGCAGCCGGTGATCTGTCCAGGCTCGTTGCCGGCTTCAAGGCGGGATCGGCGGCGTCGATCAACCGCATCCTGCAAACGCCCGGTCAGCGCCGCTGGCAAACGGGCTTCCACGACCATGCGCTTCGCACAGAAGAAGACCTGCCAGCCATCGCACGCTATGTCATCGCCAACCCGCTGCGCGCACGCCTCGTCACGAGCGTGCGCGCATACCCGCATTGGGACGCCGTCTGGCTGTAGGAGCGACGCAAGTCGCGAGCCTTTCACAGCGGCCGGGATGCAATGGCGCGGCGCAACGACTGGAAACCCTCGCGGCTTGCGCCGCTCCCACAGCCAGATCCAAGCGCGGGGGGTTTCCGTTGCCGTGGTCGGCTTCCGTTGCCGCGGTCGGTTTCCGTTGCCGCGGTCGGCTTCCGTTGCCGCGGTCGGCTTCCGTTGCCGCGGTGGTCCCCCTTATGCGCGCCGGTTTTCTGTAGGAGCGACGCAAGTCGCGAGCCTTTTACGGAGATCGGGCGACAATGGCGCTACGAAGCGGCCGTAAACCCTCGCGACTTGCGTCGCTCCTACATTCAGCGGTCCTCGCGGGTGTGCCACAACCGCAGCAAGTAAAGCGTCAACGCCTGAATCTCGTACCGCATCTCGTACTGCCCGACGAGCAGCCGCCTTACCTCACGTGGCTCAAACTCAAAGAGCTGCTCACCAATGCGCAAATTGGTGAGCAGGATGCTCGGTGCCTTGGTCAGCATCTGCACCGTCCGTGCGGCGGCCTGCTTGTTCGCCAAGGCCAAAAATTCGTGCAGGCGCGCCAGGTCAGAAAGCGCCTTGTTGGTCCACTTCAGCTCCATCAGCGCGGCACTGGCAGCGGCTCATCGGTGCTCAGACTATCGGCCCACGCCTGCACGGCCTGGTGGTCGATGACCCGGCCAGCGTCAACGTCTCCAAGCGCCTCGCGAGTCAGCCGCTCACGCTCCTCTTCCTGATCGAGCCAGGCCGATAGCGCCTGCTTCATGATCCAGCCGCGTGAACGCTCCAGCCGCTCGGCCATCAAGTCCACCTTCTCGGCCAGCGGAAGCGGTATGTGCGCGGTCAGTACCCTGGTCCCAGCCTGTGCCATGTTGTATCTCCTCTAACAAAGCCCGATTCTTTTCTAATCATAGTGATTCACCTTGAATCAGCAAAGCTTCGTTCGCAACCCGCCACTGCCCTCAGCGCAAAAAGAACAAAACCGTCATCACCAGCCCGGTCAGCACAATGCCCGCGCGCATCATCGGCGCCGGTATGCGCCGTGCCAGGCGCGCGCCGAAGTAGCCGCCCGCGGTCGCGGCGACCATCATCACCAGCGCCTGCGGCCACGCCACCACCCCGCCCCAGGCATAGATCGCCACCGCAATCGCGGTCAGCAAGGCCGACACCACGTTCTTCATGCCGTTCATGGCGTTCAGCTTGGTCTGGCCCAGCAAGCCGAACAAGGCCAGCAACAAGATCCCCAGCCCACCGTTGAAGTAACCGCCATAAATCGACACCGCCAGCATGCCCGCTGCCGACTTGCCCGCCGACGCCCCCGCGCCGGCACCGCTACCGCTGCCCTTCAACCGGCGCAGCAACATCGGCCCCACCGCAAACAACACCGTCGCCAGCAACAACAGCCAGGGCACGATCCGGCTGAAGGTCATGTCGTCGGTCACCAGCAGCAGCGCAGCACCGATCGCGCCACCCACCAGGCTCAGCACCGTCAGCGCGCGCAAGGTCAAACCCGGCGGCGCCTCCAGGTCTTCGCGAAACCCCAGCGCGCCCGACACATATCCGGGCAGCAGCGCCACGGTGCCGGTCGCGTTGGCCACCACCGGCGGCATGCCAACGAACACCAGCGCCGGCAAGGTCAAAAAGCTGCCGCCGCCGGCAACCGCGTTCAGCGCGCCCGCAACAAACGCCGCGGCCAGCAAGAGGATGAGGTGAAAGGGGTCGTTCAACATGTGTGGCTCAGAGCGAATGAATCCGTAAAAAATAACAGAAAGATATCGACGGCGCTCAGTGGTGATGCCGATCATCGTCGCCTTCACCGCGCCCACATAGGCTCGACCAAAAACCTCGCGACTTGCGTCGCTCCTACAAAAAGCCACCGTGCGAACGGGAACGGGCCGCGCTGGGTCTGGCTGTGTGCGGGCTCAACCGAAAAGTTCGCTGTGCGAGCCAAGCCGTGCAAGCCTGAGCGTGTCGGTATCCGACTTGCGATAGATCAGCAGCAGGTCGGGCTTGATATGGCATTCACGGTAGCCCGCCCAATCGCCACTCAGGTCATGGTCGCGGCATTTGGCGTCGAGCGGCTGATCGGTCGCAAGCGCCACGAGAACAGCCTTCAAATCGTTATCGAGCGTAGCCCGGTGCCGGCCCTTGGCCTCGCGCTTGTAGTCACGTTTGAACGCTGTGGCGCGGTCAATCGTCCGCACGCAGGTCTGCCATCAGATCATCGACGCTGCTGAACCGCTTGCCCTTCCCGGCCTCGAGGTCGGCAATTGCCTTGCGCGTGGTCGCGTTAGGGGCCTTCACATCGAAGGGCAGCCGGCGCTCATCGGCAATGCGCAGCATCAGCAAGCGGATAGCGTCCGAGATGGACAGACCCATTGCTTCGAGTGCCTCTGCGGCACGCTCCTTGGTGTCGGTGTCAATGCGAGCGCGGACATAGGTATCGGCGGTGCTCATGATGACTTCCCTTTGAGGTTTCAGAGGCTCCATTGTAGTCACAATGTGACTACGCCTCAAGGCCATGTCGCATTGCTGGCTCAACCAAAAAGCTCGCGACTTACGTCGCTCCTACAAAAAGCCACCGTGCGAACGGGAACGGGCCGCGCTGGGTCTGGCTGTGGGCAGGCTCAACCAAAAAGCTCGCGACTGGCGTCGCTCCTACAAAAATCCGCCATGCGAACGGGAACGGGCCGCGCTGGGTCTGGCGGTGTGCTGGTTCGACCGAAAGGCTCGCGACTTGCGTCGCTCCTACAAGGAACCGCCGTGGCTAAAAGCCGCACGGCCCCCACGGAAACCCGCTCCGCCAACGGAAACCGACTGCCCGTGCGGAAACCAACCCCTGCTTGATCTGGCTGTAGGAGCGACGCAAGTCGCGAGCCTTTCCACTCGCTCCGCATCACCATTGCCGCCCAATCGCCGCTCAGGTGTATCGGCCGTGCTCATGGTGACTTCCCTTGAAGGTTTCAGAGATTCCATTTGATCGCTCTCTCTCACAACGCCGTGCAACAGGCTCAGGGCGAACGGTATCTCCTGTTTGGTTGCCGGTTTAATACTTGCGTTGCAAGCTGATTCCACAATTCGGGCTCCCGAGTGCTATATTGCACTACGTTTGTAACACAACAGGCAGGCGACATGAGCGAAGCAACCTTTACCTTTCGGGTCGATGAGGCCCTCAAGAGCGAGTTCTCCACCGCCGCAAAGGCATGCGACCGCAGCAGTGCCCAGCTACTGCGCGACTACATGCGCGAGTTCGTGCGCCAGCAAGAGGAAGCAGCCGCGCATGACGCCTGGTTTCGTCGCCAAGTGCAAATTGGTCTGGATTCGGCCAATGCTGACGACGTGATCCCTGCGGCTGAAGTGGAAGCCGAAGCCGATGCCTGGCGGGCTGCAACGCGGCGGAAGGTGGCCGGCGCTGCTAAATCTTGAGACTAGTATGGACACGGCCGGCACACACTGACCGGAAGGCAATACGCGAGTACATTGCCCAGCACGCCCCGGCCGCTGCGCTGGCTCTTGATGAGTTGTTTTCAGAGAAAGCAAGTCTGCTGCTCAATCATCCCAACTTGGGCCGGGCGGGTCGCGTTGCCTGCACCCGCGAACTGGTAGCGCATCGCAATTACATCTTGGTTTATGACCTGGCCGGCGACGTGGTGCGCGTTCTGCGCGTTCTGCACTCGGCCAGGCAGTGGCCACCTGGAGCGAGCACGAGCGAGATGCTGGCAGAAACCGAAGTCGCCGGCGTGTATCCGTTGCCGACGGAAGAACGGTAAGGGGTGGATGCCTCGCCCGCTAGTGGAGAAGGAAAGGCTCGCGACTTGCGTCGCTCCTACAAAAAACCGTCGCTCCTACAAGAAGCCGCCGTGCGAACGGGAGTTGCCGCGCCAACGGAGAATTGCCGAACCAA
Source organism: Pararhodobacter sp. (assembly GCF_034676545.1). NCBI lineage: Bacteria > Pseudomonadati > Pseudomonadota > Alphaproteobacteria > Rhodobacterales > Paracoccaceae > Pararhodobacter > Pararhodobacter sp. Next base: position 41,968 of record NZ_JAUCBZ010000004.1, on the reverse strand, counting down.
CGAAAACCGACCACGCCAACACCCCCCACCCCCTGCTCGATCCGGCTGTAGGAGCGACGCAAGTCGCGAGCTTTTCCACTCGCCCCACCACCCCATCACCGCCCTACCGTCCCCCAACCGCCCTACCGCCCCCAACCCCCTAGCGCCGAAAAAACCGCTTCAACCACCCGCCCTCTTCCTTCTTCTCCCGCCGCTCATTGGCAATACCGACCATCGTCGCCTTCACCGCGCCCACGTAGTCAGCATCGTCGCGGCGGATGTGGTTCAGCAGCCAGGTGGTCAGCAGCTTGTACAACTCGTCGCCAATCTCGTCGCCCAGGCGGTGGCGTTCGACGTAGTCGCCCACGCGGCGCACAAACAGCTCATGCACGCGCTTGTGCGGCTTGCAATAGGCATAGCCCGCCTCCTCCTGCAGGCTCTCCTCGAACGCAAAGTGCGACATCGTGTAGTCGACCAGCTCATCCAGGGTGTCCCCCACCGCCTGGCGGTCGTGGGCTAGGTTGGCGGCCTCGAGCGCGTTGATGTAATCAACGATGCGGCGATGCTGCTGATCGATGACCTCAATTCCAGTATCGAGCTCTGTGAGTGTGGTCACCCGATTTGATGTCACGATGATCATGTAGCGCGATGGCCTGCAGAGGCAGGCCATCGAATGGAAACGCCGCCCGGTGATGCTCAGGGGCGGCGTTTGCGCTTGAGGGCGGCTCAGAACGGCGGATCGTCCGGGTCGGCCGAGCGGAACAGGTCGGGCTGGACGAAGTCGGGTTGGACGAGGGTCTCGCGCGATCGCTCGTGGTTGTGGCGCTTGATCTGGCCGAGGTAGTGGGCCTCGAAGAACATCACAAAGTCGTGGAGGGCGTACTGCAGCGCGACGACTGCTTCATCGGGCAGTTCGGGCCACGACAGCGGTGCGCTCGGGGAGGGGTTGTGCATGATGGGCTCCTGTGTGCTCAGCGCCGGGCCGATGTACGGCGTGGGGTGATGGTCTCGGGTGGGGCAAAGACTTCGAGGTAGAGCTTCTCGTCGAGCTGAGGCAGATCGCGGTGGGCCGCCACGGCGAGCAATTCGGCCGCCATTGTGGTGAGGATGCGGTAGTTGCCGACCGCGTGATCGCACAGGGTGTGCATGAGGGCGGTGCTCATCAGGCTGGCATTACCGGCTTCGCTCACCAGATGCTGCAGGCAGGCGAGCAACTCCTCCCGACTGGCCGCTTCGGTGGTGAGCCGGGTGCGGATGCGCGAGCCCAGCGGGATGAGCTCTTCGCGGCGCAGCTTCTCGGGCAGGCGCGCGTCGCCGGCGAGCACCACGCACAGCAGCGACTGCGAGTCGAACTTCGCGCTGCCCATCAAGCGCAACTCCGAGAGCACGGCCGGGCTCATCTCCTGGGCCTCATCGATGAGCAGCACCGGGCGGCGCCGGGTCGATTCCAGATGGGCGAACCACACCTCTCGCAAGGCTTTGAAGCCGCCCCAGCGGTTGTGCGGGCGCAGCGGCACGCCAAAGAGGTCGCCCATCTCGCGATAGAAGTCCGCGAGGTTGCTCTGTGGATGCGCGATCGCCCCGACGGTGACATCGGGGATGCGGGCCAGGCGCTCGGCCAGCAGGCGCAGCGCCACGCTTTTGCCCGTGCCCGGGTCGCCGTGGATCATGGCGAAGCCGCCCTCGCCGATCAGCCCCTGCTCGATGCGCCAGCAAAAGTGCTCGAGGCGCGCCGGCACATGGATCGCCTCGGTGGGTACCTCGGTGGTGAAGGGATGCCACTTGAGCCCGTAGAGGGCGAGCAGTTTGGTGTTCATGCGAGGTCCTTGTCGGTAACGAGAGCAGGGAGCGGCAGATAGGCCGGCGGCAGGCCCGTGGCGGCGTAGTCGGCGAGCAGTTGGGTGAGCAGCGGCGCCATGCCCGCAGGCGGTAGCGGCGACAGATCGACCGTGCTCGGTGCGCGCGGTCTGCGCGTGCGCTCGGCGTTGGCGGACTTGTCGAGCGGGGTGATCGGGCACAGCACGGCGCCGGTGTGCGGATCGACGAGATCGACCCGGGTCAGGTCCCAGCGCGCGTAGCGCAGGTGCACCACGGCCAGCGCGTGGTAGCGCGAGGGGATCTCGAAGCGTTGCCCGTGCAGGGTCACGGTGCCGTCGGCGCGCCGCTGGCGCCGTGGCACCTCGATGCGGAACGCGTCGGCGAGCGCCGTGAGTGCGGGACAGTCGCGGCGCACGTTGGGGCCGGCCAGATAGCGTGCGAGCGGCGTGGCACCGATCTCGCTGTGCAGCGTGCGGTGATACTCCTGCTCGACCCAGGCCTGGGTCGCCTGGTTGAGCAGCTCCAGCGTGAGCGCGGGCTCGCCCTCGAGCATGGGCATCAGCCGTCCCTCGACGCGACCCCAGAAGGACTCTTGCTTGGCGTTCTGGTAGGGCGAGTACGGCAGCGTCGTCTGGTGCAGCACCCCCAGGCGGTTCAGGCCTGACACCGTCTCGTCGGCAAGCATGGCCGCGCCGTTGTCGGTCATCAGCGCGCGCGGTAGCCCGCGCTTCATGAAGGCCTGGGAGAGACCATGGACCAGGCTCTGCGCGGTCTCGTCCAGGTACCACTGCAGGTGGCAGACCAGGCGCGAGCGGTCGTCCAGGATGCCCAGCAGGAACGGTTTCTCCCAGGTGCCGGCGCGGGTGAGCACGCGGCGCGCACCGTGGTGGAAGTCCAGGTGCCACAGCGCCGAGACATGATCGAGCTCGAAGCTGCGCACCTCGCGGTGCTCGAGCCGGTCGCGCGCGAGCACCGCGCCCGCGCTCGTGCGCTTCGGGGCCGCCTGGCGGAACATCCCCTGGGCCTTGAGGTAGCGGCGCACGGTCGGGTAGGACGGCACGCTCAGCCCGCTGTCCGTGAGCGCGACGCGCAGATTGTCCACGTGCAGTTGCGCGGTCCAGCCCGGGTGTTCGCGATACTGCTGCACCAGGGCGTCGATGACGCCCGGCGCCAGGCTCGCGAAGCGGCCCCGGGGGCGTGGCCGGTCGCGCAGCGCCGCGATCGGGTCGGCGGCGCTGCGCGCGGCGTAGTACCAGCGCTCGATCGTCGACAGCCCGAAGCGTACGTCCTGGCCGCTGATGGGATGGCGCCAGGTGCGGGCCGCGAGCGTGGCCAGCGCATCGTGCACCTCGCCCGGCGCAGGCGGTGCGGCCAGCAAGGGGCCGATGATCGAGAAGCGCAGCCGCGCCCAGCGATCGCGTTGCGGGGGATCGGTCGGTGTGCTCAAGAGTTTCTCCCGGTTCGGGCGCAACAGGGGGTGGCGCCACTGGGAGTGCAGGCTACGAAGCCTCGGGCTCGGTGGCGATCTGCATCCTCTGCGCGAACTCAACGCCCCTCGGGCAGCGTGGCCGCGCCCACCGTGAGCGGCGCCAGAAAGCGCAGCAAACGGTGCAACGCCTGCCCCCCGTCGCCGCCAAAGCGTGCGAGCAGATCGCCCGGCAGCCCCTGGGCCGACACCGGGGGCATGAAGCGGGCGCACATCGCCTGCCACAGCGGCGTGTGCATGAAGTCCTCACGCCACCACCGTCGCCAGCGCTGCAGGGTGCGCAGCGGAATCTCGAGCGCCTCGCACAGCGTCACCGCCGCTGTGTTCTGCCCGGCATGCCGGGCAGAACACAGCACCACCACCAGGCCCAGATACACGCGCCGGCCCAGGAAACGCACCGACGCCGAGGTCGTGCGTCGGCGACAGCGGCTGCAGCAAAAACTCAGCCGGGACGAGAACGCCTCGCGGATCGCCAGCGTCGGGCAGCCACGGGGCTTGCGGGGATAGTTGGCACGATGGAGCACGCCACCGCAGGAACATCCCCCGCCCTGTGCCTGGGCTGCGAGCTCTTCATCAAGGCGAATCAGAAAGAGGAAAAACGGGCGCGTCTGCAGTTGAACATGGCACACTTGAACGGTCTCTTGGCTTGGTAACCGGAGACTCCCCCGAAGGGTTCGTTTGTTCAAGTTCCCTGAGGGGGATCCCCCCTCCGCCATCACGCTGATTGATCATTCCGCCGGCAAAAGCCATCAGCAGAAGTGACCATGCTCAGCCAACGCCCCATCGCGCGTTACCGGCGGTCAGGTGACCTTCGAACCGGGTGCCCGAACCGCCTGGCACAGCCATCCCTTGGGCCAGACGCTCATCGTCACGGCGGGCACGGGACGCATCAAGTTATGGGGAGGCACCATCCAGGAAATCAGGACGGGAGACGTCGTTTCCATTCCTCCCGCAACCAAACACTGGCATGGCGCTTCTCCCGGCAGTTCGATGACGCATATCGCGATCCAGGAGCAGGCCGATGGCAAGACCGCCGACTGGCACGAGAAAGTCACCGACGAGGAGTATGGCGTCGTCGCCCCTGCGCCATCGACCGCTCCAGACAAGAATTCCCGCGCTCAACAGCTGTTCGGCGAGATCGCGCCGAAGTTTGCCGAGCTGACGGATCAGGTTCTCTACGCGGACGTGTGGGAGCGCGCGGGACTTTCGAAGCGGGACCGGAGCCTGGTCACCGTCAGCGCACTGATTGCGATGAACCGTCCTGATCAACTCCGTTCGCACCTCGGTCTGGCAAGCAAGAACGGCCTGACACGCGAAGAGCTGGTCGAGGCCATCACGCATCTCGCGTTCTACTCAGGCTGGCCGAGCAGCGTAACGGCGGCAACCATCGCCAAAGAAGTTCTCCAGCCGACGAAGTAACCCGAACCCATCTCTTGCACGAGCAATTCACATGAAATCGAAAGTCATCCATTCCGTTCTACTGGCTGCAACCCTTGGTGCGTTATCCGGCGCTTCAACGGCCGCAGACTACAAGCTAAACCCATTCACCCTGGTCTATGAGGGCGCGATTACCGAGAACGTGACAGGCAAGGTCAATATTCGTACGGTGAGGTACAGCCTCAATGGCATCGACATTTCTGCCAACGTCTATACCCCCGCGAACTACGACGCCAGCAAGAAATATCCGACCGTCGTGGTCGCCCACCCCAATGGCGGCGTGAAGGAGCAAGTCGCCGGCTTGTATGCCCAGCGTCTGGCCGAGCAAGGCTACATCACCATCGCTGCAGATGCGGCGTATCAGGGCGCGAGCGGCGGCCAGCCGCGCAATGTGGACAAGCCCGCCTACCGGATCGAAGACATCCACGGCATGGCCGATTTCATCAGCAGGTACGCCGGTGTCGATACTGCGCGCCTTGGATTGCTTGGCATCTGCGGCGGTGGCGGTTACTCCTTGGCTGCGGCGCAGACCGACAAGCGCTTCAAGTCGGTCGCGACGGTGAGCATGTTCAACTCCGGGCGCGTTCGTCGCAATGGCTATGTGGATTCGCAGCTGAACACAATCCAGACACGCATGCAGCAGGCCTCCACTGCCCGTGCCCAGGAAGCGGCCGGCGGAACGGTTCTCTATTCCGGTGACGCCAACCTGAGCGATGAGCAGATCGCCAAGTTGCCGTTCGATCTCTATCGGCAGGGTTACGAGTATTACTGGAACACGCATGCGCACCCCAACTCGACCTTCAAGTACACCACGAGTAGCCTGCTCGACCTGATGCGCTTCGATGCCACCCACCAGGTCGAACTGATCGACCAGCCCTTGCTGATGATCGCCGGCAGCAAGGCCGACAGCCTGTACATGACCGAGGATGCCTTCGCCAAGGCCACCGGCACGAAGGACAAGGAACTGTTCACGATCGAAGGCGCAACGCACATCGAAACCTACTGGAAGCAGCCCTACGTGAATCAGGCGTTGGAGAAGCTGACCCAGTTCTACGGCAAGTCGCTCTGAGGCAAGTCGTGGGGCGTGCGTGTAAGGCGCCCCGCCCCATTTGATGAATTCCATGTAAGGAAGGAGTGAGTAATGACCCACGCCGCATTTGATGAGCAGAGGCGTCGATTCATCAGTACCTCAATGGTGGTCGCGTACGGCGCGGCCGTTGCCGGTTCCGGGCTTGTGGGGAGCGCCCGTGCGCAGGCTGCGGCCGGATCGGCTCCTTCCGCTGGCGGCCCGCTCCTCTCCGGTCAGAGGAACGCCCGGCGCAAGCTCGGTCAGCTGGAGGTTTCCAGTATCGGCCTCGGTGTCCAGAACATGGCCCGCAGCTACCAGACGACGATCCCGGCCCGCCCCGAGATGATCAATATCATCCGCACGGCCTATGAGCGCGGCGTCACCTTTTTCGACACCGCCGAGGCCTATGGTCCGCATGAGTGTGAGCACATTCTCGGCGAAGCCATTACGCCGTTCCGGGACAAGGTCGCGATCACCAGCAAGTTCGGTTTCAACATCGATCTGCAGACCGGCGCGCGGCGCGCGGGGTGAGTACGGTCACTCATCCTGATGGGATTCTTGGGGCTTCTCGATCACGTTCGATGATGGCGGTGAATGTAAGCTCTTGAGTAAACCCAAGATTCACGCTCCGTGATGGACATGCAGAATCCCTTCGTCGAAGTTGATCGAAATTTGGTCATAATCAGTGATGGTTTAGTATAATCAATGACTTATCTAATACCCATCATCAAACCTGAACGCGTTTGCTCGACTTACGTGACCAATTTCACACGCTTTTGGCTGAAATATGCGCCGTGCAAGTGATTTGGCATTGCTTTCGCCGGAAAGGGGTCAAGGGCGCAGGCCAACGGCCTGCGGCGCAGCGCACCCTTGACGCCTTGGAGGCGACACACGCTATCGGCGCCGTGCCAGGCGTAGTAACGCCTGGCACGGCTGCCCCACGGCGAGTGCGGGGTCTTGGGGCAGAGCCCCAAGGTGCTCAAAGTCGGACAACTAATCGCACACCCCTCACTTACCGTGATCATCGGAACCTCAAATCGGGTGACCACACTCACGGGGCTCATCAGCCGTCCAGACCATATCAAGTTGGCCGTCGAAGGCATGCTCAAGCGCCTGCGCACGGACCGGATCGATCTGCTCTACCAGCACCGGGTCGATCCGCAGGTGCCGATCGAGGACGTGGCGGGCGCCATCAAGGATTTGATGGGCCAAGGCAAGGTCCTGCACTGGGGCCTGTCCGAGATGGGGCTGCAGACCTTGCGCCGGGCCCATGCCGAACTGCCCGTGACGGCCGTCCAGAGCGAATACTCGATGTTGTGGCGCGGCCCCGAGAAGGAAGTCCTGCCCTTGTGCCAGGAACAGGGCATCGGTTTCGTGCCGTGGAGCCCACTCGGGGTGGGCTTCCTCACCGGCGCAATTGACGAGATGACCCGCTTCGCCGATGGCGACTTCCGCAAGACCGAGACCCGTTTCTCGCCCGAGACCCGGGCGCATAACCTTGCGCTCGTGCGTCTCGTGAAATCCTGGGCGGAGCGCAAGCAGACGACGCCGGCCCGGATCGCCCTGGCCTGGCTGCTGGCGCAGAAGCCCTGGATCGTACCCATCACCGGTACCACCCAGATGGCCCACCTGCTCGACAACATCGACGCGACGGAAGTCATCTTCAGTGTCGACGAACTTGAAGCACTGAATGCGGCGTTGGCGGGGATCGCGATCCTGGGCGAACGGCTGCCGCCGGCAGTGGCCGTGCTCAGTGGCGTCGAGGCACCCTTGAAGTGACGCCGCCGAGATTGGGTACGTCGCGCGCTGACTTTGCGCGTCGATCAAAAAGACGGGACGAAAGGAACACCACGAACATGAGCATCAAACGCCATAGTCTTCGACTACTCGCCACGCTGGTATTCGCTGCGCTTTCGACATCCCCGATGACCTACGCCGCACCAGGCGATGCGACAAAGCCCCTGATGATTCAGGAGCAGGGCAGCTTTGCCGTGGGTGGCACGGTCATTCAAAGCCCCGGTACGTTCGACACGGCCAATCCCGCCTCCGGCGGGCAGACGCTGCACGGCGACCACGCCCGCGTCTTCTACCAAGTGCCGGTGAATGCCAGGAAACTGCCGCTGGTGATGTGGCATGGCTTCGGACAGTTCTCCAAGACCTGGGAGACGACGGCCGATGGCCGCGAGGGCTACCAGACGCTCTTTCTGCGGCGGCAATTCGCGACGTACCTGATCGATCAGCCGCGTCGCGGCGCAGCGGGGCGCGGTACCGTTGGCGGAACAGTCACCGCCACGCCGGATGAACAACGCTGGTTCAACACCTTCCGGGTCGGCGTCTGGCCCGACTATTTTCCCGGCGTGCAGTTCTCTCGTTCCAAGGACGCACTCGAACAGTACTTCCGCGCCATGACCCCGGATACCGGACCGATCGACGTCAAGGTGAACAGCGACGCGGTTTCAGCTCTGTTCGACAGGATCGGCCCAGGAATCCTCGTCACGCACTCGCATAGCGGCGGCATGGGCTGGCTGACCGCGATGAAGAATCCCCGTGTCCGCGCCATCGTGTCCTACGAACCGGGCAGCGGCTTTGTCTTTCCTGAAGGCGAGGTGCCACCTGCCATGGCGAGTTCTGCTGGGGCGCTGGAGTCCGTCGGTATCCCGCAATCCGAGTTCATGAAACTCACCAAGATCCCGATCATCATCTACTACGGCGACTTCATTCCGAAGGAACCAATGACCAATCCGGGCCAGGACGGCTGGCGTGTGCGCCTAGCCATGGCGAAACGCTGGGCTGAAACCATCAACCGCCATGGCGGCGATGCAAAGGTCGTGCATCTGCCGGAGATCGGCATTCTCGGAAACACGCACTTCCCGTTTTCCGACCTCAACAACGTGCAGATCGCGGACCTGATGTCAAAATTCCTGGCCGACAAACATCTGGATTGATCGTTGCTTTAGTTGGCAGACTGTTCGATCGTCCGCTGACGAACGCCTTATCCTGAGGCATGCGCGATACGCGCTGGGCAGATATCAGAGCGAACCGGCCCTTTGACGGGCAGCAACTTTGAGAAGCTGAGCTTTCGCTTGTGGCCGAAGTCTGCATTTGACCCGCCCGGGTTGCCGAACCGCGCTACAGCGAACTGGAGCGAAGGTACTGCTAGCCAGCGCCCTCCTCAGGGTATCGGGGCCAAGCAGGCAAACAAGGGCACACGGCAAAGCGGTTTTTTCTGCTACGGCCCATTGATCACCTGAAGCAATCTGCCCCCATGTCCGTCGGCGATGCCGACAACATGCCCAGGTAGCCAAGACCCTCAAGGCTACGGTGCGTTGCGACGCACAGGTCTCTTTCTCTTTGCCAAGCCGTTCCCGGCACCTTCTTCCACCCATTGGGGCAGCGACTGCCCCGGCGGGCCGTGCTGTCTCCGATTCCTTCGAGGACAACACCATGCCTGCTACCCATTCTTCCAAAACGCTGTACCGCATCGACGAATGCCCCGACCTCATGGCCGACGGTTGCGTCGGTGACGAGCAGGGCAATTTCGTCTTTCTCTCGATCTGGGCGCGCGACACCGCCGTTCAGGAGTTCCTCGCCCGCCTGACCCTCGGCCGGGATGAACAGGGACTGGATCAGTTCCACGTCATCACCGAGCAGGGCGCATCCATCCCGGTCTTCGTCGGCAACGTCGAGAACCTGGAAAAGCGCATCACCCGTGCCTATCGGCGAACGCTGTTCGGTTCGCTGACGAATGTGTGGCTGTTCGATCGTCGCTGCGTGAAGCCAGACAAGGCCAACGCCAGCGCGCTGGCGCTTCTGCCCAGGGATTCCGCTCACCGGCTCGACCGGCTGTGGACGCTGGTGCAGGACACCTGCCCGCTGCCACTGCTCGACCACTGGCGCGACACCGTGCTGGAGCTGTTGCAGACACGGCGGATGCTGACCGGTCTTCCCTTGGCCCTCGGGCCGCTGGAAGGCCATCGGCTGGCCCTCGATGTCCCGGCGCTGACGAAGGCGCTGGGCGAGCTGATCCGCAACGGCACCCTCGGTGCCACGCAGTACGAACTGGCCGCGAACGCACCGCTTCGGCGTGTGGCGTGAGCCATCCCCACGGGCATGCGCGCCGCGCGTGCCCGCCTTCCCTCATCCATCATCAGGAGAAATCCATGGCACTCATGTTTCCGCGCCTGGCGCGCAATTTCATCCGTAACGGCTACTTCCCCACCGACGAGCCGACGCTGGAGCGGGCCTTGTCCGCATTGGCGCCGTCTCCCGGCTCCATGTCCATCCTCGATCCCTGCGCCGGCGAAGGCGTGGCGATTGCCGAAGCCGCCCACGCCCTCGGGCGCGAGCAGGTCCAGGCCTTCGTCGTCGAGTACGACGCCGAGCGTGCCCGCCACGCACGGCAACTGGTCGATCGCTGCATCCACGGTGACCTGATGGACACGCTGATCTCGCGCCAGTCATTCGGGCTGCTGTGGCTGAACCCGCCGTATGGCGACCTGAGCAAGGACGTGAACGGCAACATCGGCTATCAAGGCCAGGGCCGTGCGCGGCTGGAAAAGCTGTTCTATCAGCGCGCGCTGCCGCTGCTGCAGTACGGTGGCGTGCTGATCTTCATCGTGCCGCACTACGTGCTCGACGCCGAGCTGGTCGGATGGCTGACGCGCCACTTCGCCGACCTGCGCATCTACCGTGCGGTGGAAACGCAGTTCAAGCAGGTGGTGATTTTCGGTCGCAGGATTCGTCAACGCGACCAGGCGTCGGAGTCGGTCAAAGCCGTGCGCGGTCTGCTGCTGCAGATCGGACAGGGCGACGCCGAAGCCGAGGAGCTGCCGCTCGAATGGCCGTTCCTGCCGTACACCGTCCCTGCCAGCCCGGCCGAGCCGGAGCACTTCTATCGCGTGACGATGGAGCCCGAGCAGTTCGCCGATGAAGTCGGCCGGCTGCAAGGACTCTGGCCGGCGCTCGATACGCACCTGGGGGCCGCGCAGCAGTCGCTGCGTCCGCCCGCGCGGGCCTTGTCGCACTGGCATCTCGCCCTGGCCCTGGCCGCGGGCGCGATTTCCGGCGTAGTGACGTCCAAGACCGGGCGCGTGCTGGTAGTCAAAGGTGACACCCACAAGGAGAAGACGCTCCAGACGGAATACACCGAACGCGACGACGGCTCCGTGGCCGAGACGCGCATCCTCACCGACAAGTTCGTGCCGGTCATTCGTGCATGGGACTTGACGCTGGGCTCGCCCACGTGGGGCGAAGTGCTGACCATCCGCTGATCGCTGTTCCCTGACGGTTCACCGTCGCTTTCATCCACCCACCGGGGTCACGTTGCCCCGATGGGGTGCCGTGGCCCCATCTTCCAGAAGGAGATACCACCATGGCACTCGCAGTCCTCAACCTCGCGTCCCAAGCACGCTTTTCGCCCGGGCAGGTGGTCATGACCTCCGGCGTCGACGGGCTGGTCCGACAAGGCCGGCTCAACCCCACGCCGTACCTGCGCCGCCATCTTCATGGCGAATGGGGCGACCTGAGCGACAGCGATCGGCGGCAGAACGACGCCGCGCTGAAGTCCGGCGAGGATCGTCTGTTCTCGTCCTACCAGGTCACGCGCGACCTGAAGCTCTGGATCATCACCGAATGGGATCGCAGCGTCACGACGCTGCTGCTGCCCAGCGAATACTGATCCGCATCCAGCGGTCTCGCGCCGCTTCATTCTTCCCACCCCGGGGCATGTCACCGCCCCGTGGGGGAGGTGCATGCCCCATTTCTTTGGAGCATCACCATGTCCATCGTTCTCGAAACCGTTCCCTCTACCGCTGATGACGCGCCTGTGCAGGGCGACCTGCTCGAAGCGGCCGCTTCACCCCTCACGCTCAGCCTGCAGGACTTCGTATCGGAGTTCGGCGACGAACTGCTCGATTCGCTCAACCGCGCCAATCCTCCGGTCTACACCGGCCAGGTGCGGGTGCATCGGCAACTGATCCTCGCCGCGCTCAAGCGCAAGCTGTTCCCGGCGCAAGCCGATGTGGTCCATGCCGTCACCGAGCTGTTGGTCGATCGTGGCGAACGCGCCGCGATCGTCAATGGCGAGATGGGCTGCGGCAAGACGACGGTGGGTATTGCCACCGCCGCCGTACTCAATGCCGAAGGCTACCGCCGTACCTTGGTTCTGTCTCCGCCGCACCTGGTCTACAAGTGGCGGCGCGAAATCCAGGAGACGGTGGCCGGCGCCAAGGTCTGGGTGCTCAATGGCCCGGACACGCTGGTCAAGCTGCTGAAACTGCGCGAGCAGTTGGGCGTGCCGGCGCAGGGCCAGGAGTTCTTCGTCCTGGGCCGCGTGCGGATGCGGATGGGGTTCCACTGGAAACCTGTCTTCGTTCGCCGGCGCACGCCTCACGGCGACGTGGGGGCCTGCCCAGATTGCGGGCATGTCATCACCGACCTCGACGGCGAGCCGATCAACCCGGTCGAACTCGAAGCCGAGGAGTCCCGCCGCAAGTGCAGCCACTGCCGTGCACCGCTGTGGTCGTTGATCCGTCCGAGAGGCCTGTCCGCCAGCGACCAGTCCTCGACCGTGCTCGCGGCACTGAAGCGTATTCCAACCATCGGGGAAGTCACCGCGCAGAAGCTGATGCAAAAGTTCGGTGACGCCTTCCTCGCGTCGATGCTCGGGGACAACATCCACGAGTTCATCAACCTGATGGATGGCAACGGCGAGCTGGTCTTCTCGGACCGGCAAGCCCATCGCATGGAACGTGCGATGGCCAACATGGAGTTCGGCTTCGGCGAGGGCGGCTACCAGCCGTCCGAGTTCATCAAGAGGCAGCTTCCCCAAGGCACGTTCGACCTGCTCATCGCCGACGAGGCGCACGAGTACAAGAACGGCGGCTCCGCTCAGGGCCAGGCCATGGGGGTGTTGGCGGCCAAGGCGCGCAAGACGCTGCTGCTCACCGGCACACTGATGGGCGGCTACGGCGACGACCTGTTCCACCTGCTGTTCCGAGCCCTGCCGGGGCGGATGATCGAAGATGGCTACCGGCCGACGAAGAGCGGCAGCATGACGTCGGCCGCGATGGCGTTCATGCGCGATCACGGGGTGCTCAAGGACATCTATTCCGAGAGCACCGGCACGGCGCACAAGACAGCCAAGGGCACCAAGGTATCGGTGCGCACGGTCAAGGCGCCGGGTTTCGGTCCCAAGGGCGTGCTGCGTTGCGTCCTGCCGTTCACGGTCTTCCTCAAGTTGAAGGACATCGGCGGAAATGTGCTGCCGCCCTACGACGAGGAGTTCCGCGAAGTCGCGATGGACACGGCGCAAGCTGCGGCCTATCGCGATCTGGCGGGTCGCCTGACCCAGGAGCTGAAGCAGGCCCTGGCGAAGCGCGACACGACGCTGCTCGGTGTGGTCCTCAACGTGCTGCTGGCCTGGCCGGACTGCTGCTTCCGGTCGGAGACGGTGGTGCATCCACGCACCCGCCATACCCTGGCGTTCGTGCCGGCTCAGTTCAACGAGCTGGAGGTGATGCCCAAGGAACGCGAGCTGATCGAGATCTGCCGGCAGGAGAAGGCAGAAGGTCGCAAGACCCTGGTTTATTCAGTCTATACCGGCACGCGCGACACCACGTCGCGTCTGAAGGTGCTGCTGGAGCAGGAAGGCTTCAAGGTGGCGGTGCTGCGCGCGAGCGTGGATGCCTCCCGCCGGGAAGATTGGATCGCCGAGCAGTTGGACCGCGGCATCGACGTGCTCATCACCAATCCCGAGCTGGTGAAAACCGGCCTGGACTTGCTGGAGTTCCCGACCATCGTGTTCCTCCAGTCCGGCTACAACGTGTATTCGTTGCAGCAGGCCGCCCGGCGCTCATGGCGCATCGGCCAGAAGCAGCCGGTGCGCGTGATCTACCTGGGCTACGCCAACTCCTCGCAGATGACCTGCCTGGGGTTGATGGCCAAGAAGATCATGGTGTCGCAGAGCACGTCGGGAGACGTACCCGAGTCGGGCCTGGATGTTCTGAACCAGGATGGTGATTCCGTCGAGGTCGCCCTGGCCCGACAGCTTGTCACGGTCTGATCCATGTGCCCATGCCGGTGGCCCCTCGGGGTCGCCGGCTTCTTTCCACGGCCCTTCGGGGCCGTTTTTCTTGGGCGTATGGCAGTCCATGGCGCCGCCCCGCCATGTATTCGGGCGGGCGCCAGTGCGTTTTGTTTGCTGCCCGCAGGCCAAGCGGCGGCGATGGTGAGCGCTCCGTGTTCCAGGGAAGCGCCCTCCATGCAACCATCCATCCGCGCTGTTCACCGCCTGGCCCTCGTCACTGGCTTGCTGGCCGGCAGCCTGTTGGCCGCCGGCTGCGCCACGACCGCTGCGCCGTCTGCGCCAGCGGTGCCGGCCGCATCGCCAACCGCCGTCGCGCCGGAGCCGGGTTTCGTTCCGGTGGCCCGCTACGGCCGCTACACCCTGGTCGAGCTGGTGCCGGAACCTGCGCAGCGTGATCTCTTGCAGCAGGCGGTGGAGGTCTCGATTCCGCCCATGCTCGATGCCAGCGTGGGCGATGCCATGCGCCATGTGTTGCTGCGCTCGGGCTACCGGCTCTGCGATGCGGCCGAGGCCGCTACGCTCTACGCGCTGCCGCTGCCTGCCGCGCACCTGCGCCTGGGCCCGCTGATGCTGCGCGATGCCTTGCTGACCCTTGCCGGCCCCGCCTGGGAGCTGTCGGTCGATGACTTGACCCGCCAGGTCTGCTTCAGCCGGCACGGTGCTCCCACCTTCCTTTCCGCCAACCCGCCCGGCACCGCCACGCCCGTGCCGGACGCCGACCGGCCCGAGGAGCTGCAGCCATGACCTTTCCCCAGGCGCCATCCGAGCGCAATTCCCGCACGCGCTGGCTCAAGATCGCCGCGGCCTTCTGGCTGCTGCTCATCAGTGCCGTGGCACTCATCAACAGCGTCGGCCTGTCTCGGCTCGCCGAACAGACCCAGAGCAGCGCACAGGATGCGCAGGTCAAGGCGCTGGGCCTGCGCGTGGCCGATCTCGAACACCAGGCCAATGCGGACAAGCGCCGGCCGGTGCCGATCAGCCAGGCCGAATTCGCCAACGCGCGGCAGGCGCTGGACGAACGGATGACGCGCCTCGAAGAGGCCGATGAGGCGAGGGCCTTGGCCGTCAACCTGCAGACGCTGCTGGCGCGCGTGAACGCAATCGAAACCCGCCTGGAGAAAACCCGGCAGGTGGCATCCGCCGCTCGCCCGCACACTCCGGTTGCGACGAAGCCCAAGGTGCCGGAGCCGCCGTTCCGGGTGCTCGGCGTGGAGCTGCGGGGAGGCGAGCGCTTTCTGTCGATCACCTCTACCGCCGCGGCCTCGCTCGCGGGCGCCCGGCTGCTGCGCGAGGGCGATGCCGAGGGCGGCTGGCAACTGCAGTCCATCGAGGCGCAGGCGGGCGTGTTCCAGGTGAACGGCCAGACGCAGCGCGTTGCGGTGCCGTAGGAGGTCGCCATGAACCTGCGGCCGTTGCTCGCTGCCATCGTCCTGTTCGCCGCTTTCGGCGCATCCGCCCAGCCGGCCCCGGTGACGAACTCGCGCATGGTGCCCGCCCAGGTGCAGCCGGGCGCCGATGCCGCGCTCGACGAGAGGCGGGCGCGGGAGTGGGGGCTTCAGCCCGAGGAGTGGGCGCGTTACCGGCAGCTGATGCAGGGGCCGCTCGGGGTCTATTCGCCCCAGCTCGATCCGCTCACGGCGCTGGGTATCGAGGCCCGCAGCGAGGAGGAGCGCAGGCGCTACGCGGAGTTGCAGGTGCAGGCCGAGGCCCGGCGCGTCGGCAAGGCGCTGGCCTACCAGCGCGCCTACGACGCGGCGTGGCAGCGCCTGTTTCCCGGCCAGCCGCGCGTGAGCCTGCCCGGCGCCAAGGCGCAGGGTGCCGGCAACACCGGCTCCGGGCGCCTGGCAGTTTTCGTCAAGGCCGACTGCGCACCGTGCGCGCAGCGCGTGCAGCAGTTGCAGGCGGCCGGCACGGCCTTCGATCTCTACATGGTCGGCAGCCGTCAGGACGACGCGCGCATCCGGCAGTGGGCCACCCAGGCGGGCATCGACCCGGCCAGGGTGCGCGCCCGCACCATCACGCTCAACCACGATGCCGGGCGCTGGCTGTCGCTGGGCCTGCCCGGCGAGCTGCCAGCCGTGGTGCGCGAGGTGAACGGCCAATGGCAGCGGCAATAGGTGCTCCGGGCCGGGAGCGTCGGCCGTCCCGCATCGCCATCCGCTGCGCCAGCGCCATGCTGCTGCTCACCACCGGCGGCTGGGCATTGGCCGCCCTGGCGCGGGAAGTGCCGCCGCCGGCCTATCAACTGGCGGCGCACCGTGCAGACGTGCCGGCGGCGGTGCTGTACGCGGTGGCCTTGCAGGAGAGCAGCGCCATGCTGCGCGGGCGCCTGATCCCCTGGCCGTGGACGCTCAACGTCGCCGGCTCGCCACAGCGCTATGCCACCCGCGCCGAGGCCTGCGCGGGGCTGCACCGTGCCCTCGCTCACACGCCGGCCAATCGCATCGACGCCGGCCTCGGCCAGGTCAATCTCGGCTACCACGCGCATCGCTACACGCAGCCCTGCGAGCTGCTGGACCCGTACCGCAACCTCGCCATCGCTGCGGAAATCCTGCGCGAACAGCACACGCCGGGCGAGGACTGGCTGCTTGCCATCGGCCGCTACCACCGGCCCGCCGGCGGGGCACCCGCGGCGCGCTACCGGCGCAGTGTGCATCGGCACCTGACCCGCGTGCTCAACCCCGACGTTCCCGTTCCAACCCTCCAGGCCACCACGCCATGAACCACATCGTCCTCATCGCCACCATCGGGCTGCTGCCCACGACCACCGTCTTCGCGCAGACCGCCTCTGCGCCGTTGATCGTCGTCGAAGACCGCGGCGGCGACTCCGCGCTGCCGTACTACCAGTCGCTGAATCCTCAGCCGGATCAGGCCACACCGCCGGCCCCGATGCCGGCCCCTCGCGTGGGCAATGCGGCCGACGCCGAAGCCGCCATGCTGCCGGTGCGCTCGACGCAACTGTCGCCGGGCGAGGTGCAGCGCCGCGTGAACCGGGCGCCGGGCCTGACGGCGCTGTTCCTGATCGGCGACGACGAGCGTTCGCGCGCCTGGCTGCGGCAGCGGCAGACCGCGCTGCGCGAGCTGCAGGCCGTGGGCCTGGTGGTCAACGTGGAGTCGATGGCCGCGCTGACGGCGCTGCGCAGCCTGGCTCCCGGCCTGAGCCTCTCGCCGGCCTCCGGCGACGACCTGGCCCAGCGCCTGGGCCTGCGCCACTACCCGGTGCTCATCACGTCCACCGGCGTCGAGCAGTAGGTGCGCAAATGGCCCAACCGCATGCGGTCGAGGTTCTGCTGCGGCCAGCGGTGGAGCTTCATACCGTGGCGGTCTGCACCGGCGCCGCGATTCTGTGCCTGGTGGCACCGTGGTCGCTCGCGCTGAACCCGCTGCTCGGCCTGGGCTCGGCACTGGCCTTCCTGATCTTCGGCGCGATTCGCCTGCGCGATGCCTGGGCGATCCTGCGCTATCGCCGCAACATCCGCCGCCTGCCGCGCTACGTGATGACCAGCCGCGACGTGCCGGTGAGCCAACAGCGGCTGTTCGTCGGCCGAGGCTTTCGCTGGGAGCAGCGGCACACGCACCGGCTGATGCAGACCTACCGGCCGGGGTTCCGCCGCTATGTCGAGCCGACGGCGATCTACCGGGCCGCCCGGCGGCTGGAGGAGCGGCTTGAGTTCGCGCCGTTTCCCGTCTCGACACTGGCGCGCGCGCTGGCCTGGGACAGCCCGCTCAACCCGGCACGGCCGCTGCCGCCGGTCGGCGGACTGCCGCGCCTGCATGGCATCGAGCCGCACGAGGCCGACGTCACCCTGCCGCTGGGCGAGCGCGTCGGCCACACCCTGGTGCTGGGCACCACGCGCGTGGGCAAGACGCGGCTGGCCGAGCTGTTCATCACCCAGGACATCCGCCGCAAGGTCCGCGGCGAGCACGAGGTGGTGATCGTCTTCGACCCCAAGGGCGATGCGGACCTGTTGAAGCGCATGTACGTCGAGGCCAAGCGCGCCGGGCGCGAAGGCGAGTTCTACGTGTTCCATCTGGGCTGGCCGGACATCTCGGCGCGCTACAACGCCGTCGGCCGGTTCGGGCGGATCTCCGAGGTGGCCACGCGCATCGCCGGACAGCTCTCGGGGGAAGGCAACAGCGCGGCGTTCCGCGAGTTCGCCTGGCGCTTCGTCAACATCATCGCGCGCGCCCTGGTCGAGCTGGGGCAGCGTCCGGACTACCTGCTGATCCAGCGCCACGTCATCAACATCGACGCGCTGTTCATCGAGTACGCCCAGCACTACTTCGCCAAGAACGAGCCGAAGGCCTGGGAGGTCATCGTCCAGCTCGAAGGCAAGCTCAACGAGAAGAACATCCCGCGCAACATGATCGGGCGCGAGAAGCGCGTGGTGGCCCTCGAACAGTACCTGTCCCAGGTGCGCATCTATGACCCGGTGCTCGACGGCCTGCGCAGCGCCGTGCGCTACGACCGGACGTACTTCGACAAGATCGTCGCTTCGCTGCTGCCGCTGCTGGAGAAGCTCACCACCGGCAAGATCGCGCAACTGCTCGCACCGAACTATTCCGACCTGTCCGACCCGCGGCCGATCTTCGACTGGATGCAGGTCATCCGCAAACGCGCGGTGGTCTACGTGGGGCTGGATGCGCTGTCCGACGCCGAAGTCGCGGCGGCGGTGGGCAACTCGATGTTCAGCGATCTGGTCTCGGTCGCCGGCCACATCTACAAGTTCGGCATCGACGACGGGCTACCCGGCGCAGCCGTGGGCGCCAAGATTCCGATCAACGTCCACGCCGACGAATTCAATGAACTCATGGGCGACGAGTTCATTCCGATGGTCAACAAGGGCGGCGGTGCCGGCGTGCAGGTGACGGCCTACACGCAGACCTTGAGCGACATCGAGGCGCGCATCGGCAACCGTGCCAAGGCCGGCCAGGTGGTCGGCAACTTCAACAACCTGTTCATGCTGCGCGTGCGCGAGACCGCCACCGCCGAGCTGCTGACGCGACAACTGCCCAAGGTCAACGTGTACGCCACGGCACTGATGAGCGGCGCCACCGACAGCTCCGACCCGCACGGCAATACCGCCTTCACGTCCAACACCCAGGACCGCATCAGCAGCAACAGCGTGCCGTTGATCGAGCCGGCGCATGTGGTGGCGCTGCCCAAGGGGCAGTGCTTCGCGCTGATCGAGGGCGGCAACCTCTGGAAAGTCCGCATGCCGCTGCCGGAACCCGACCCCGACGAAGCCATGCCGAAGGATCTGCAGGAGCTGGCCGGCTACATGCGACAGCACTACGTCGAGGCAGGAGACTGGTGGGAGAACCAAGGCATTCCCGGCCTGCAAGACAAGGCGCTGCCCGACGACCTGCTGGACGACTTCAAGCAGATGGCCGCCGCTGAAGAGGCCGAACCATGAGCGATCCGGCCGTCGCGGCCCAGCGCCAGCAGCAACGACAGCAGGGGTTGATCGCCAGCCTGGTCACGCTGCCGTTCCGCTTCTTCGGCGTGCTGTGCGGCGCGCTGCTGCTGTGCATCCTGATCGAATGTGTCGGCATGCACTTCTTCTGGCCCGATCAGGGCTGGCGCCACGCGCAGGGCATGCTGCACTACGAGCTGGATCAGCTCTCCACGCATTTCACGCGCAGCGCGCTGGTGCAGGAGCCGGGGCGCACCGCGCACCGGCTGGTCGAGCAAGGCTACGACTGGTTGTTCGTGAAGAGCGGTCTGCTGGACTGGATACGCGACGCCGCGGCGCAGGCCAGCGCCGGCAGCCATCGCCCGACCAAGGATTTCCGCTACTACATCGGCTTGGTCTACGTGAACGTGGAGAGCTACCTGATCGCGTCGGCCTACACGACGCTGGTCTTCCTCGTGCGGCTGCTGGTGCTTTGCCTGACCCTGCCGCTGTTCCTGATGGCCGCCTTCGTCGGGCTGGTGGACGGCCTGGTGCGCCGGGACATCCGCCGCTTCGGCGCGGGACGCGAATCGGGGTTCATCTATCACCGCGCCAGGGCCGCGCTGATGCCGCTGGCCGTGCTGCCGTGGGTAATCTACCTCGCATTGCCGGTCAGCGTGAATCCGCTGCTGATCCTGCTGCCCAGCGCCGCACTGCTCGGCGTGGCGGTGTGCATTGCGGCGGCGACGTTCAAGAAGTACCTGTAAGACGGTCAATCACCTTCGTGGAACGTCTCCGATAGACATATTGTCATTTGCAGAAGACGGCTGCACCAATGGCAGGGACGTAACACCATGTGTGGAGGCGGCCCGAGCCTACTTGTTGGCTGTGCCTGGCGACAGCGCGAAGGCGATTTCCTCCAGCAGTGGACGCAGTTTCGCATGGTCGGATTGAGCAATTGCCATTTCGATCCGTGACGACCAGTGTCCTTGCCTGTACAGGTTCTCGGCGCGTTCCAGGATTTCTCTGGCAGTTCGATCGCGGATTTCCTGCTCCGGAGCAGACTTGCCGGTCAATCGAGATGCGACTGCGGTTCTGAGTAGTGAAATCTCTTCATCCCCACCATTGACGGCGAATGCTGCGAGACCACAAAACCCCCTCTCCAGCACTGCCCTGCCTGTTTGATACCTCCCACCTTTGAACGTCCAGGATGCGAGGCTTTCCCCGATCTCCCTTGCGATCTCATCACAGCCGCGATTTCGAGCATTGACCGCGGCTTCGAACAACACCTCGGTCATCTGGAAGTTCTCAACAAACGTCACCGATTCCTTGTCATCGGGAATCCAAGTCAATGTCGCGATCAACCAGCGCGCATGCTTCTGCAGCTCCTCTTGGCTGTGGTGGTCGCATGCGGGCGCATTCGACACTGCCAACAGGATTTCCGTTACGCCCGTTATCCAGTGGATCATGTCAAAAGCAAAGTGGGACTTTGCCTGTATGGCTGCGAGAAGTAGCTCCTTCTCCGTTTGGTAAATGCCATCCGCCCAACGCTCGATGTTTCGTATCACCGCTTGGGCATCTGCATTGTCCGGTTGTGCTTGCGAGAGCGCGTTCGCCAACTCCGTAAGCCGCGACATCAAACTCTGCATGCTCGTCAACGAGTAGTACGGCCCCAAAAATGTGCTATGGCTGCTCGACAGGGGAGTATCTGGTACGGTGAGAAATAACTTCGCCACCAAAGCAACATCTCGGCGGACTTCCCCAACGGCGAAGTGAATGTCGTGGCTCCCACAGCGAAGTAGATCAAAAGTGAGATTCGCAAGCTGCGCCATGCCTTCCATCGTGACGGGGCGGTAGTCCTCTTTCGCGCAGCCGGTGCACGCAATCAAAGCAATTTTTTCGCTGAGCGTTGCTATGTCGTTCGGATCTCCATGGGCTAGGAGATATTGCGCAGATTGCCCCATGAGCCGCTGTCCCTCTAGCAGAACATCGGCCATACCATGAGGAACGACCGACTGCACCGCGCTTGCAAGGTATCCTGTAGCGAGCTGCGCGTGGCTTTTCGAGGCATACGGGCTGGAGTAATCAATGCCGAGATACACTCGGACAAGTGCAGCCATTGCTTGCAGTGTCTGCTCGATTTGCTGCTCATCCCGACGCGCAATCCCACTCTGCGAGTTTTGCCGCAGGCGCTCCAGCGTGTCGTTGATGAAGCCATCGCTGGAGAAGGGATTTTCGACAAAGGGGTTGTTGGCGTAGAACGTTTTTCCCTTGGACTCGATGTATGCAGCATTGATGCCGACGACAGCGTTCAGCGCCGCACCAGAAACTTCATAGTCTCCCTGCTCTGCATAGCGCCCCGCAAATGACATTGCATGTCGGACCGCTCGTTTTGTTCCATCGGTCCATCTATTGTTGATCTGAAAAAATGCGGTACGGGCCAAGTCATGCGTGGAGTCCGAAGGCGACGTCGTGGAATTTGCGCCTTCATCGCGTTCAAGCAGCGGCATCGCACGCTGAGCCCGCCGAGCCCATGTCCGCAATTCCTTACGAGTGTCTTGCATGAGTATGCCCAGTTGCTGCAATGGGTTGATGAGAACCAAAGCGCGCCGATAGGCGTACATGAACGAGATCAGTATGAATACGACCGCCCATGATGCTGCGAGCACGACCTGCGCCAGCCGGGCCTGATCCACAAAGGTCGACAGCGTTGCGACGCCTATTGCCAGGAGGAATGCCAACGCGAACGCACCGAGCAACTTCCGATCTGCGCTCAGACGGCGAAATAGCCCGTGAGGCATGCGCTCGATGTTCACCTGCATGGCGAATAGTACGAGGGAAGTAACAATCGCAGCAGCCCCTATCAGCGCGCTTCCCACATTGAGGATCAGCCCGCGCAGACCCTCGACTGCATGTTCGGTCGAGTAATAGCTCGCAAGCACATTTTGGAGAGCTGGCGACAGGTAGGCGCTTTCAGAAAGGAGAAGGAGCAGCAGAGCATAAAAAAGCGATATGGCCGTATCGAAGCTTCAATACCCAAAGCTGGTGTTGGGCTCGATAGGTGTAGTGCCATAATGTTGCGATTCGCCTGGCGACCGCCTTACGCATGCGCTTTACAGCTAGGTCGATGTGGGATCGCCAGGACATGAGCAATGACTACCTCTGATGCAGCGCGACGAACTGATTACTCGGCCCTTCCGACCGAAGGCTCAGGTTCGCGCTGTTCGACACCATGTAGGCCAGTGGCCGCGTTAGGGTGAACGGGAACAACACTGGCAGCGACTGCAGGCTGGGCACAGAAACGGGCTTGCCGGCGTAGCGCACAGCCGCTTCGATCAGCCATGCCGTGAGTCCGGCGTTGTCGATCGCTGTTGAAGCAAGCCGGATCACGCGCTTGCCTTTTTCCACACGCTCCACCGCGCCCCAGCTAGCCTGGCTCTGGATGACCATGTTGGTCATGCGCCGGGTACCTTCGCGCTCCCCGTAGGTCTCACTCATGCGCCGGTGCACTTCGGCGGACGCGCAATCTCCCTGGATGGCGGACAGTCGGCCCACCAGCTCTGCCACCTTGCCGAAGAACGGGTACGTCGCAACGGCCATACCCCAGCACAGCGCGGCGACGGGAATGTCCGGCTGCGTCTTGTGGATGGCCACGCCGCGATCTGCGTAATCAACCAGTTCTGCGCGCGGCTCCAGCCAGAGCCGATTCAGTACGGTGCGTGTTTTCTTCTTGGCTTCAACGCCAAGTCCGGCTGCATCAAGCAGTGCATTCAGATCATCTAGCCCAGCCGCACCCGCACGAACATTCAGTGCTGCAGCCGCCCAATCAAGCTGAATGAACCGATCAAAGCCGATTTGAGGGGCTGATGAATTCATTCGGTACCAATCACATAACTGACTTTCACAAAGGGCACGATCAACTCTTCGACCGACACCCCGCCGTGGACCACCACCTGCTCTCCCTCCGGCACAAAGGCGGTTCGTCCGCCTGCGAATAGGGGCATGAAGTTCGCGGGTAGTCCAGCGATGTCCAACCTGACTGTGGTGGGATAGGCCGCAGCGGAATCGGCCAGCAATGGCTCACTCCGGTAGACCCGAACGCGCTCTCCGCGCGTCTCTGCAATCACGCCCTGGCTGGGCCTGCCGACGCCGGTGGAACTCAACGTTGCCGTGGTCCGCCGTGAGATAGATGTGGTATCCCTTGTCCAGCAGCAGCGAGAACAGCCGGTCGACGAAACCGGTCGTCAACCAGTTCCCGATCCACATCGCCACGTCCTTCTTGGACCGCTCCTTGTGGAGCCGATCGTCCACTTCATCGATGACCAGGCCCACCACCTTCGGGCGCCGGTCGATCAAATCCGCTTCCAGTGCGTCGAGCTGATTGGTCTGTCGCAGCGCGCGTCGATACATCACTTCATTCGAGTTGACGCCTTCGTTCTGCCAGAACGTCTTCCACAAGGATTCCTCCTTGTCCGTCCTGTCGATGGAGTCGTCGAATTCCCGCGGCTTCAGGCCGGAGAACAGCGCCTGACGCGACACCGATGTCACGGTCGGCAGCCAGGCGAACGCGGTTCCCTCGTCGAACGCAAAGCGTTTTGTGGTGGCGATCAGGCGCTCCCGGATCTGCACCCATTGGTCGAAGGCAAGCCCGTCGAATACCAGCAGAGCCACCTTGGTTTCCCCTGCGGACCGCCGATGGCGCAAGAAGCGCGGCACGTGGTGCACCATCACCGGGCCTTTGGTCACCGGCTGCAGGATCAGGTCGGCGTAATGCTTGGCTGCGACCCAGGCTTGAAGACGCTCGTCTGATTGCGCCTGCAAGGTCTTGATCCGCTCCCGAATCACCGGCAGGTGTTCGCTGCCTTCCGTGCCTGGCAGACCATGCGTGCGGGCCAGGATCTCACCGTAACGCTTGGCGAATTCGCTCCAGTCCTTGTGCGAAGAGGCCGCCGTTGGGGTCGTCTCGATCAGGCCATCGATGCCTTTGAGCACCAAAGCCTGCAACGCCGCCGGGTCCTGGACAATGCCGGCCTTGATCCAACTCGGCATCCCCGCCGGAACACTGTGCACCGCCAGCGGATGCAAGCTGCCGTCGAGGAACATGGAGTCGACCAGCACCTGCACATCGGAGTGCTCGAACGGAATCTCTATCTTGGCGACGTAGTCTGGCGGTGGCGGTTCGCCCGTGCGCATGCCATCCAGCCCCAGGGTCTTCAGGTAGCGATACCACGCATCCTGTACCACGCGCAGCAGCGCACTTTTGGACGCCAGCCATGTGGCGACGGGCAGATCCGTGAAGAGCCCCTTGCCTTGAATGATGCCTGCCGCGTGTTGAGCAAACAGGGGCGGCAACGAGCGATTGGCGAAGTGCATTCGCAGCAGCTCACGCCAGAAGTCCACCGGGTTGCGAATCGACCTTGGCGCCAGTTGGTAGACGTGTTCAAGGATGAAGTCCTTGGACTCGTTCTCGCCGCGCGCTGACTGCAATTCGGTCCGGTGGGCATGAAACAGCCCGGCAAAATGCTCCGGCTCCACTTGCTGCACCGCGCTGTATGCCAGCTTGGGGAAGAGCTCCGCAAGGCTCAATCGAACCACACGCCCGTGGTGCATGATGTCCCACGGCAACTCATTCGCGTCAGCGCTGCGCAGATGAAGAACCAGCGACGGCGCTGGCCCCGCCTCACCGCGATCCCAGGCTGCGCGATAGCGTTCCTCGTATTCCGCCCGAAAGGCGAACGGGTCTTCGTACAGCATGACCTCGAAGCCCCGCCTGCGCAGTTCGGACAAGAGCTTTTCGTCCAGGAGCACATCGTCGGGGTCGCACGCCACCCACAGCCGGGTGAGATCGGCCGTGAAGTGGCTGAGAATGCGTTCTGACCACTGGCTCATGCCACACGCTCTTTCGTCACATTCGCTCCGGGCATCACATCGCCGGAGACGCGCACCATCATCACGGCATTCAAATCCGGCACGCTGGCCTCCATGTCGTCCAAGGCGGCCATGCGTGCATCGTGTTCTTGTTGCAGCCGCTTGCGCCGGTGCTCACGCACGGCGGGTAAGCCAATTCGTCCAATGGCCTGACCTCGGGCCTCGAACGCATACACCGCACGTTCGCGCTCTTCCTTCAGCCGGGCGCGGTGTTCGGTCAGCAGCTCGGTGAAGATCCGTTCACCCTGGGTGCTGGCAGCCGAATGCGATGCCTCGAACCACTTCACCGACTCCTCGGCACCCGTCACGGCATGCACGTCTACGGTCTCAGTGAGCAGCAGATCCCAGACGCGCTTGGCGGTCGGCACGAAGGGCCGGCCTTCCTCGTTGATGAACACCGGCAGGAAGCGCTTCCGGCTCAAGCCTTCAGCCGCCAGACTGATCTCCCACAGCGACCAGATGCCGCGTACCGAGTCCGGCAGACCGGTCACGCGGATCACCGGTAGCGGCTGGCCGGCGACAAAGCATGGCAGCTCACTGATCACAGCACGGGCGCGTGGGTCTTCCATCGTGACCCATTCCAACTCCGGGTTCTCATCCGCCGTGCGGGCGTCAAAACAAGCCTGTGCCGACTCGCTGCCGTCCGCCCACTTCACTCGCCACGCCTTGCCAACCTTCGCCGCCGAGCCGCCGCGCGCAGCCAACCCGCTGGTGATGGCGCGCTCCAGCCAGAACTGCGCCGGATGGTCGCGCCACTTGCGGGCATCATCAGCGTCCAGATCGTGCTCTGTGGTGAGCAGATCGCTGTTCTTCTTCGACTCCGCTAGGGTGGATCGCAGCTGCGACACCACCGCGTCGCACTCCTGTTCAATGGCATCCGGGTTCTGCAGACCATGCACGAACAGCTCGTCGAAGATCGGGTCGGCCTCGACCGAGTCCATTACGTCGGCCGCCTTGTCGACGCCAAACTCCTGCGCGATGACCTCGAGCTTTGCCTCCAACACCTGGCGCACTCGATGCTCCACAGTGTCTTCGAGCACGAAGTTGATGGCGCGAACAACGTGCTTCTGTCCGATACGGTCTACCCGGCCAATGCGCTGCTCAATCCGCATCGGGTTCCACGGCATGTCGAAGTTGACGATGACATGGCAGAACTGCAGGTTCAAACCTTCACCACCGGCATCCGTCGAAATCAGCACGCGCACATCTTTTGAGAACACCTGTTGTGTCCGCGTGCGCGCTTCCAGGTCCATGCTGCCGTTAAGGGTCGTCACCGAGAATCCACGGCTCTCCAGGTAGTCGGCCAGCATAGCTTGGGTAGGCACAAACTCGGTGAAGATCAGTACCTTCAGCGCCGGGTCGCCTTCCTCTTGCTGCAGCTTGTAGATCAGCTCCAGCAGTGCCTCGGCCTTGGCATCGGTGCCGGCGGCCTCCGTTTCCCGTGCCAGCTCAAGCAACATCTCGACTTCGGACTTCTCCAGCTCCCAGCCACTGGACTGCATCGCCAGATCAACCTGGGACTGGCCGTCCAAGTCTGCCCACTCGTCGGCGCTGGTGCTCTCGAACAAGTTGGCCTGGGGCTGCGGTGCTTCAAGCAGGGCCTGGCGCTTTTCCAGCGTGGTGCGGATGGCTGCCGTACTGGACGTCACCAGCCGCTGCATCAGGATCATCAAGAAACCGATGTGGCGCTGCTTGGATGCCAATGCCTGGTTGTAGCCGTGGCGCACATAGTCGGTCACCGCCTCATAAAGCCGCTGCTGCGAGCCGTGTCGGGCCTGCCAGGCCACGGCCTGCAACCGGGTGACACGCGGCTTGAACAGCGGCTGGCCCTCGGCGTTGATCGATGCGCGCTTCTCGGTGCGGATCACGAAGGGCCGCACCCGGTCGCGGCTGACGCTGCCTTCGTCCGGGAAGGCTTCGCGATCCAGCAACTGCATCAGTCGCATGAACTGGTCGGTCTTGCCTTGGTGCGGCGTGGCCGACAGCAGTAAGAGATAGGGCGACGCTTCGGCCAGCGCCGCGCCGAGCTTGTAGCGGGCTACCTGCTCGGTGCTGCCGCCCATGCGGTGGGCTTCGTCGATGATGACCAGATCCCACGACGCTGAGATCAGGTCCTCGAAGCGCTCGCGGTTGTAGGTGTTGAGTTGCTCCAGGCTCCAGCCACGACGGCCTTCCAGCGGCTTCACCGAATCCAGCGAGCAGATCACCTGGTCGTGCATGCGCCACAGGTTCTCTTCCTCGCCCGCGCCGCCGCTGCGCCACTGCCGGAAGGCCGCCAGCTCGGACGGCTCGATGAACTGGAACTTCTCGCCGAAGTGCAGACGCATTTCGGCCTGCCACTGGCGCACGAGACCCTTGGGCGCCACCACCAGGATGCGCTTCACCCGGCCGCGCAATTTCAGTTCGCGCAGGACCAAGCCGGCTTCGATGGTCTTGCCGAGACCCACCTCATCGGCCAGCAGGTAGCGGATACGGTCGCGGCTGATGGCGCGGTTCAGCGCATAGAGCTGGTGCGGCAGCGGCACCACGCTGGACTGGATGGGCGCCAACAGCAGTTTGTCCTCCAGCGCATCCAGCAACTTGGCCGCCGCCGTGGTATGCAGGATTTGCTCCACGCTCGGGCGCACACTTTCCAGCGATGCCAAGTCAACCGCCCGAGCGCGCACAACAGCGTCCTTGGCGGGCAGCCACACGCGGTAGGCCAACTCGCCCCACACGTCCTGCCGCTCAATTACGCGGCACGGCGATGCCTGCCGGGTGAACCAGCACCAGTCGCCAATGGTGAACCCACCGCCGGCCATACTCAGATCCCGTCTTCGGTACGGGTCAGCGCGAGGTCATAGAGGGTGAGCAGCTTCTCGTCCTCTTGCAGCGTTTCCTCTGGCAGCTTGTTGGCGATGCTGATGATCGTCGCGTAGTCCTTGCTGGCCCATGCCGCGCGGAAACCTGCACGCAGCACCTCCAGACGCGACTCCTTGATCTTGCGGCCGGTGAACAACCGATAGGCCTCGAATTCCTTGAGCAGCGCCTTCTCGCGTTTTTCCTCTAATTGCTTAGCGTTATTGGGATCTGGTACGAACCAACGGTCCCGCGCTTTTGCTTTCAACCGAGGGTCAGATTTTTCGAGCTCCCGCATATCCTTGTAGTTGGACGAGAGATAGCTGTGAATCTGACTGGGTACATCGCCCGTGCCGTCGTAGCGCAAAAAGTTTGCTTCAAGCAGCGCCGAAAGCTCGGGGCGTTCCTCATGCTTTTTCCAGCCCGCACCAAGTTGGGTGATGAATTCTGGATGCACCTCTTGGTAGGTGGACGGACGTTGCTTGAGGAATTGAGCCAACCAATCGATGGCGCTGCGCTCATCGGAGACGAACAACTCCATCTGGGGTGATCGCGAAGTTTGCGCGCGCTTCTTGTCGTACTCGACCACTTGCTCCGGCAGGAAGACCATACCGTCGCGCTCAGGGAAGCGAGCACGAAGGCTGGAAAGAAACTCATCAGTCGAACAGCGGCACAGGCGCGTCATGGCGCACAAACCACGCCACCATGCGGTCATAGATGCGACGCGGGTCCCGCTCGACGATGAACTCAAGCTCACCATTCTTTACCTTGATGACCGACAGCTGTTGCAAGTGGGTTTGCACGAAGTCCCAAACTGACTCTACCGTAGCGCCGCTGTGCTTGAAGCGGTCCTCCAGCCCACCATTGGGCTTATAGGCTGAAATCACCAGGTCCTGCTTCACCGCAGTCGTTGAGGTCACCTGCCGGTAGCTGCCTTGCACCTTGTCCAGCGCCGTGACCTCTGCCACCACAAAGCCTGCTTGCTGCAGGGCAACCTGAATGGCATTCCATACCGCTGCCTTGCTGTTGGAGAACACCACCGTCATCCAGCGGCCGGGTTTCAACACGCGCTGGTATTCGGCGAAACAGCGTTGCATCAGGTGCTGGTAGTCGGGTAGCGCCTTCTTCTTATAGCGGTCAATAATTGCCTCCGGCTTTGCGTCCGTCGTAACACCATGCCAAGCCTCAACCAGAAAGTTGAGATCAGCGTAATAAATGTTTTCGCCAAAAGGTGGGTCTGTGAAGATGTAGTCCACAGACTCTGACGGAAGCCCAATGTTTGATGCTGTACCGGTTGTAATTAAGGAAGCGCCCTCCTTAGACCATTGAATCTGAAATGCCGAAACCAACCTGCCAAGCTTGCCGTCAAACTGGTACCAAGGGCTGACCTCGCTTGAAATGGCTGAAACGTAGTAGAACCCCAGGCATATCCAGACCAACCTGAGATCCACCTATGCGTCCATACTGAATCGGTTTGTAGCGATTCAAGAGGGACATTCCTCGAATTCCCTGTTCGACCATGAACAGTAGGAATTCCCGAATACGTGCGTCGGATTGTCCTTGAGCTTTCTCCCAAAGCTTTCCCATTGCTTGCGCGGCACGCGGTAGGAAAAAGTGGTGGATATGAGTGATCCCCACATAGTCCATCCGCGCCCGCTCATGCGTCATGTGCATTGGCGGGATTTCGGTCGTGGGCACTTGTGGCGGAAGAGGCAACGACTCAATGCGCTGAATAACATTCAAGTCATCCGACGTTGGCTTCTTTTCGTATCGCGTCTTGCCAACCGTGTAAACAATAAGCGTCGCCGCACGCTTGGGCACTTGGATGGACTTGCCGGTGCTGACATCAGCCTTCGTCGTGTACAGACGCTCCAACCGGGTCTTGGTCAGTTCAGCGCCGCAATGCGGACATGGAAACTCATCTTTGACGCGCTTGGACTCTTCGTCCAACGCTTCTTCGGTGAAGTTCACTTCGCCCGCACACTCGGGGCAGCTATAAAGTTGGCTCCACACCGTATAGTCGATGCGCCCTTTGCTCTTGCCATCGCTGTGCAGCGTTTCGTACATCCAGCCAATGTCCTGCTCGACCGACTGGAGCAGCTGCTTGCCCGCCTTGGCGAAGACATCCACATCGAACGGGATGTTGTAGTTCGCGCTCATGAACGTGGCAGCGGGCGATAGGTCGTTGAGCACTGCACGGCGCGCACCCCACCTAGGCGCGGCGCGGCCTTCTTTCTTCCACGCTTGCTCCAACTCAAACCGGTAACTAGTAGGGGCCGTGCCGCACCATTGCGCGGCCACGCCGGTCATGCCCGACCCGGCAAAGCCGTCCAGCACCACGTCGCCCGGCTGGGTGTAGTGGAGGATGGACGGCACGATGGCGAGATGCGGCACCTTGGTGTGGTAGCTGTGCGCCTTGTAGATGGCGTCGGTCTTGCCCACGGAGACGTCAATCGCCAATGGCTCGCGGCTGTATTTCACCGCCGGGTCGTAAGGCTTGCCATAGTGCGCCACGAATTCCACCAACCACGGATTTGGGCAGGCGGTGTAGTACGGCGGGTCGGACATGGCGAGAATGGCTTCATCCGTGCCCTGTGGAAAACCTTCCTGCTTGCGGAACGTCGGGTCTTGTAGCTTTTCGGCCAGCAGCTTGAGAAAGTGTTCACGCCGCACGCTGTCGCTGGCGAAAGTCTGGCCGAGGCATTCGACGGGGCCGGCGGCTTCGCTGCGGTAGTCTTGAAGTAGGTCGTTCATCTTAATCAATCTTCCCAGTTATTCGTCAACCGGTGAATTACCGTTATTCTGATCGTCCGCATATTTCTTCATCCCGTCTCGCAGAATCTCAAGGAATGTGTGATTCCTACATTCAGCATCTGCCACGATCGCATCGAAAGACACAACAAAGGTTGGCGTTGGAATAATCCGGCCATCAGGGTGTGGCGTGTCGAACTCCTGGTAATAAACCTTGCCTTTTGAGAAAAAAGGCGTCCACTTGAATTGTCGCAACCGAAATGCTGTCGTGTCATTGATGTTCATGATCGCGTAATACCAGACTCTTTGAATGTTCGGGCAATACGCCACCAGCTTCCCTGCTCGATCGAGCAGTTGATTGACTGCATAAAAATTGTCTTTTTCTTCGTTGGTTTTCTTCTTTATTTCAACAACCACCACATCGACGGGTGCGGCATCGCTCGGGTCAGCCGAGAAAATCATGGCAATATCTGGCCTGCCCGTGTCGCCTACGCTTTCTTCATCAAGGCGTATGGCATTGATGACGGCATCCATGCTCCTCTCACTCAGGATGCTCCGAAACACCATGAATTTATCGTCGAGCAACCAGGCATTGTTCTGGTAAATCTCTGAAGACATGGTGTCCTGCGAGAATTCTTTGAACCTTGGGACAATAAGGTTGTGTATTTCGGCCTCTGCATTATCTGCCGTCATCTCTTTCATGCGACCGATAATTTTTTCGCGGTACAAAATGTATTCAGTCAAGGTGCGCGATGACAGCTCCAACGACTTTTCGTACGCAGCCTCACTCAGCTTTTCGCACTGAAGTATTTCTTTCTGAACCCGAAAGAACCGCTGCTGGGCAATTTCCAAAGCATCGTCCCGATCAATCAGGCCAACGGTATCGTCCTCGAAATAGCCGAGCAAGTGCGGAAATTGCTCTTCAAACTGCTCTTTGATTTTTCCATTTCTTTCGGTGATTTGCGGAATTTTGTCCGCCAGCACCTTGCCGAGCTCGCGGCGCAGCAAACGGAAAAGACGTGCTTCTTGTATGCCTTCGGGCAACACCAGCTTCTGCCGCGAACTATCCGCATTGGAGTGAAAGATTTCAGACTCGAATAGGAATACACACAGATAGCCCGCTGGAAATGATGCAGGCGGTATCAGGTTGGCTGGTATCGTTCGGCCATCGATACTGAACGCTATAAGAGAGCTACCTTTCCCTGCTACCGATTCAATGTAGTAGTACATATCAATGGTCGAGATGGCGTCCAGCGAATCATCTTGGATCGTGATCTTGGTCATTGACGGCAAGTCATCGGGCGTTATCGCCGTTTCGTGAGGAAAGAACTCCTTCTGTGCGTTGCTTTCACTGGTTTTCAGATTAACGGAAATCTTGAATGCCTTGCCGTCACGCTTGCGCGCGTCCAGCGTAGGCAGAAATTGTTCGATCAAAAGTGGTTTAAGTGCGTCGGGCTTCAGATCGTCATAGGATTTGACGCGATCTTTGGCAAAACCATTGAATACCAACGCCGTCTTGGCTGGTTGCTCATCTGTCAGGATTTCGAGTGGCGCATTGCCATCGAAACCATCTTTAAAGATGAAGTTTCTGCGCCATTTATCGCGAGTACTGGTTACCTCTACCCGACTGAAGTAGTTAAGGAATACCAGTCGACCTATGCCTTTGTGGAACTTATCCCTAGGTCTAAGCAGCTTCCTGAAACGCTCAAAGTTCTCATCCGTAAATCCGTCACCGTTGTCTGAAACAGTGATTTTCAGTGTGTCCGGCTTGTCAAATGCCTGCACATCAATATCGATGGATACCTCGGTTGCACCAGCATCCAGCGCATTGGCTAGGGCTTCAAAATAAACCAATGTCAATGACGGGTTGGGGAAAAACAGCCTGATGGCCCCGGAGGTTTCAATGTCCATTGTCTTCCTCCGTTGGGTCTGCGGGCTGTTCGTGAAGCAGCTTGAGCTTCACGCCAGCCTCGGTGAGGACATAGCGTTGATTGGGCGAGCGCGGCTTTTCAGGTAGCGTCAGGCGCAGCACACCTCCAGCCAGCAACGGTTCAATGTGGGTTGTAACGAAGTGCGGGCGATGGCTGAAACCCGCATGGGCCATCAGTTCGGCCATCGAACGGGGTACATCTGCAAATCCAATTAGCTGCCGCTGCACATCGGACAACCGATCAAGCGACCGATCAAGCTCAGCCTCACTAGTGTCAGCATGATCGGTGGCTTGATCGGTACGCTCTTCATCACCAGATCTGGCTGCAACCGATTGATTTTCAATGGAGGCATCGGTCATGCTCGTCAGGAACCGGAGGCGCAGGTGCTCGGCCAAACGGAACAAGTTGCCGCCTTCGTCTTCCGCCACCAGAAGCGCTTGTACCGTCAGCCGCTGCACGAGCTCACGGGCATCTGCGCCGGAAAAGCCGGTGAGTGCCTTCACGTCGGTCAGGTCGATCTGACCCTTGCGGGTAAGGTAGGCGAAAACGTCGGCTTCCTGTGCAGAAAGGTGCGCGCCCAGGCTGGCTTGGGCCAGAACCTGTGCTTCGGTGATGAGCTTTTCCTTGCGTAGCCGCAGACGGAAGCTTTTGTCAGCCTTATGGTTCTCGATCTCTGGTGGCAGATAGCCCAGCTTGCGCCAACCGTCGAAGATGGCGCGCACGCCGGTGCCCCCCTGGTCGGACAGGCCAATACGACGAAAAGCATTGACGATGCTGGGGTTGCGTACCTCTTTGTCACCGGGGTCGAGCAGTTGCTCGCGCGTGGCGAAGGCGTCGCCAGGATTGAAAAATTCGGTCTGGTCACGGAAGAAGCGGATGACGGGCACCCGGGTGGTGTCACCGAAGTCCTGATGGATGAGCAGGTTGATGGCAGCTTCGCGGAAGGAGATGTAGTCCGGCGGATCATCGTCACGACGCAGAGTGCCGGCATCTACGGCGAATGGGCGTTCGCTATGGCGGAAATAGAACTCGACGATGGCTTGCCATGCCTTGATGAGGTTGTCCTCCACAGTGAGGCGGTCGGCCCAGCGCACAGCGGAGTCGTACTCGGAGCTTGCGTTACGGTAGAGCTGTACATCCACGGCCATGCGTGGCAGCACCTGGCGGACGTATTCGCCGCTGCCAAGCACCAGAATGGCAGCACGAGTGGGGCGCAGCATGCCGCCTTGTTCGACAAGGAAGCCCCAGCTCCGCAGGAATGTGGTGTCATCGGCGGCAGTGTCCTTGCCAGGATTGCTGGCGACGAACCGCGCGCGATACCAACGCACAGATGTCTCGTCAAAGCAGCGACTGATATCCACATCCAGCGGTTCTGCGTCGTAGCGGGTACCTGACGCGTCTCGGATGAAGCGCAATAGCTCGTCACCGGTGCAGGTATCGTCGCGACCGCCCCGGCGGATATAGGCTTTTTTCGGGTTGCCGTCGAGATAAACGGGTTTTTGCTGGCGCGTGGCTTCAGGGATGAAAAACGCCAGCACTGTGCCTTCGGGTAGCTGGTGCGCCGTGCCATTGATGGGTAGGCGAATGCTGACTTTGTTAACATCGCGTACTTGCCCTAGGAAATCGTTCTGCATCTTGTCGGCATCTGTGACGCCGGTCACGGTAAACGTGCCGTTAGCCTGTTTGACGCCAAACACCAAATGTCCGCCTGCCGTATTGGCAAAGGCGCTGACGGTGGAAAGCGCATCCTTGGGTACTGCCCACGCCGCTTCCTTGAATTCGATGTCACTCCATTCAATGGACTGGAGGCGGGCGATCAGTTCGTCTCTAGTCATGGCGTTACTCGATCACGAAGCGCAGCTTGGTGGCATCTTTGCCCTTGCAGCGCTCGTTCATGAAGGTATCGAAGCGTTTGCGCAGGTCGTCCGGCGTGGCTGGCGAGCCACCTAGCAGCAGCGCT
This sequence comes from Pararhodobacter sp., assembly GCF_034676545.1. Classification (NCBI taxonomy): domain Bacteria; kingdom Pseudomonadati; phylum Pseudomonadota; class Alphaproteobacteria; order Rhodobacterales; family Paracoccaceae; genus Pararhodobacter; species Pararhodobacter sp. The sequence continues at coordinate 7,289 of NZ_JAUCBZ010000004.1, read as the reverse complement.
TGCTTAATCTCGTCGCCCTTGACGGCGATCTTCTCCAGCCCCGATAGCGCCTCCTGCACCGCGTTGGCGAACTCGGTGGTCATCGGCTCCGGCAACTTGCGTGAGGTCAGGAAGGCGTCGATCAGCTTTTTGGACGCAGGCGGCAGCAGACCCAGGCTGTCCTGCGTGAACGGGTCTTCCAGGTTCTCCAGCAGCGTTTGCTGCCAGTTGGTCACCAACTGGTCCAGATCGTCGTCCAGCTTGTGCAGGCGGTTGGCCGCCGGGATCAGCTCCAACTGCTCGGCAGAGGGGCGGAACTGGCAGTGTGGGCAGACGGCGGCCGTGACCAGGGTCGGCTCATCCAGCGAGGAACAGCTCTTCAGGCCGTTGAGCGACTCCTCGAAGGCAGTAAGCTGGCTGGTGGGCATCAGCGACACGCCAGCCAACACGCGAAGCGCCAGCAGGCGGTCGTCCTTGCGCAGCGCGTTGCGGGTCTTGTCTTCGGCCACGCCCAGCCGCGCCTTGCTGTGGCTGGCGATGTAGGCGGTGATGTAGTCCTTCTTGAGCTGGTTGAGCGTCTGCCGGTATTCGGCGGCGTGCTCGGCTGTGCGGTCCTGGCTCAGCTTTTCCTGTAGCGCTTTGCGGGCGGTTTCGGCCTGTTTCACCCACGGGTGCTCGGCAGGCAGCACCATCTCGGCTTGCGAGAGGTAGGACGCCGTGCTGCCTAGCTCCACCACCAGTTCGAGCAGACGCTCGACGGCGGCCAGGATCTCCAAATTCTTCTTCTGGCCGTCCAGGTCTTCCTGGGTGACGCGCAGATTCTTGAGCTTGCCGACGGTGTTGTACGGTGCCAGCGACTCGGTGAACTTTTTCAGCGAATCCAGCCGGGCGTGCCAGTCTTTGGCTTCTTCCTCGCGCAGCAGGTTCTGGCCCCAAAAGCCGAGCTTGCCTTGCTGCAGGTTGGAACCGGCCTTGAGCACACGCGTCACCAGCGCACTGACTTTCTCCTGCAGTTTGATGACCGGCTCGGTATCGCCCTGGCTGGCCTTCTGGGCGAGGCCGGACGGCAGGTCGAACAATTCGAACAGGGCCCGCAGCACCGCGAGGTTGATCTCTTTGGGAGCCTCAACGTGCTTGAACTGCTTAAGTTCCTCCAGCGAGCGTTCTGCCAGCTGGGTCAGCTTGCCGGAGTCGATCTTGTCGCCGGTGATCGACAGCACGATGTCGCCGGAGTAAACCAGCCCGCCCAGCACGGTGACCAGCAGGTCGGGTTCCAGTCGGTACTTGATCGGCGCGAAATACTCGACGTCCGAGGTGCCCGACAGCAGTTCGCTGCGGTTGAGCACCTGGCCGTGGCCCTTGGCTTTGAGCCGGTTCAGTACTTCCTGCGCGTAGCGAGAGTTGGCGGGATCGACGCGATCACCATCGAGCAACTCCAGCGCATCGAGCACGGCGAGCGCATCTTTGGTACGAGTGCCGCCGGCCAGTGCGCGCAGTGCGTTGCCGATCAGTTGCTTGCGGTTGGCCTCAGTGACCAGCACCGAGAACGTTGGGTATTCCGGCGAGAGATCGACGAAGCGCTGGCCCAGTACCAGGCCCGAAATGACGTTCACCACGTCGCGGAAGTTTATGCGCTCGTCCGTGCCAAGCCGCGCCCGGTCACGCAGCGACACGCCTTTGGCCCACTCCTGCAGGTTCTTCTTCTTGCCCTGGTAGGTGACCTCGAAGGCGGTCATCTGCTTTTCCTGCAGCCACTTGCTCATGGCGCGCAGGAAGTCTTGCGCCTTGGAGAGGTAGATGGCCTTGGCGCCGCCACTGGCGGTGGATGCCAGATCGAGCGCCGCCGCGTAGGACGACAGGTGCCGCTTGAGATCGTCGTCCAGCCCGGTGAGGCGGAAGAACACCTCGTCCGACAGGTTGTTGTCGGCGAACTTCGGTTTGTCGAAGGGCTGGATGAAGTAGACGTAGAAGTCGCGCTCGGGCTGCGCCGTGGGCCGATCATTCGGCGCCCCGAAGAACAGGTAGCCCATGCGTTCGACACGGCGCTCCTGCCATTCGAGCTGGTACTGCCAGATCTGGAAGCCGGGATAACGCAGGTCGTCGCTGCACTCCATCAGCGCCTTGACGGCGCTGTAGTAGGCACGGTCCAGTGCGTCGTCGGATAGGGCTTCGGCGCGCTTTTCGATCTGCGCGTCGTAGTCGATGTCCTTCTTGAGGTCGAGGTAGTACTGCTCGGTGTCCGGCGCCTTGGAGATGAACTGGCCGTTGACGGTCTTCAGCACTTCCCGCATGACGGTCTGGACCATCGACAGCAGGTTCTCGGCCGGATCGCCCGGCATGTCCTCCACGCCCGGCTGGAACAGACACAAGGCGTCGCGCAGCTCGGCAGCCGTGGGGCCAATGGGCACATGGATGTCGCCGCCCGTGGTCAGACGGTGAACGGCCAACGCGTTGATGACGCGCAGCGCCATTGCCTTGTAGGCCGGGCGCGTGAAGGCTTGCTGGACCCGCGACTCCAGCACTTCGGAGACGCGCATCACCTCTTTGATGTTCGGGTCAGCACGCAGGACCGAGTTGGCCTTGATGGTGTTCCAGAAGCTCTCGTAGCTGATGAACAGCGGCTTGTCGGCGGGCACTTCCTGATCGAGGATGGCCAGCATGGCGGCCTCGATGGTCTTGAGCGCGCCACGCTTCTCGGTGAAGTGGATCTGCTCGAAGGTCTTCAGGTAGTCGGGGTGAACCGGGAACAGCCGCACGTACTCATCCATGCGCTCGTTCATGGAGCCGTAGAACTTGGCGAACGGCGTGAGGTATTCGCGGATCTTGTTCTGCTGGTCGGCCGTCTTCTTGAGGAGACGCGCGGAGACGACGAAGCTGACGTCCTGGCGGTCGATCAGGATCTGGGTGAAGCGCTCGTTGACCCGCCGCATGCTGTCGGCCACGTGCTGGAAGCGCACGCTGTCGAAGATGGCTTCCTGCACACCGGCCACGAAGCGGAATTTCAGGTGCTTGGTGACTTCGCCGATCTGCCGCAGGATGGCCAGATCCTGCACCAGCTCGTGGTCGCGGCGGGACTGCAGGTACTCCAGGAACTCGTCGACAACCAGCAGCACGCCTTGGTCCGGGAATTTCTCGCCGAACGCGGCCATCATCTCCTCGAAGGAGTCCTTGTTGTTGAGCTCCTTGTCGGCGGTCGGGAACGTGTAGTCGACGCCGATCTTTTCGAGGAAACGCTCAAGCTGCAGGGTGATGATCTGGCGCAGCGGCATCTGCAGCCCGCCCACCTCGATGCGCAGCACCTTGAAGCGGCCAGCGATCGGGGCAACCGCCTCGGCGACCTTGGGGTGGCGGATCATCGGCGCGTAGGCCGCATCCTCGGCCACCAGCGACAGCACCGACATCAAGTGCGACTTACCGGTGCCGTAGTTGCCGACGATCAGCACGCCCTTGTGATCGACGGAGTCGTCGAAACTGAGCTGGGGAACCATGAGCTTGGAGATCCGCTCGGCCATGTCGTCGGAGATGACGTAGGTCGCGACGAGCTTCTTGGCCTCGTCCGGGCGCCCGGCATCGAGCAGCTGAATGACTGACTCGATCTGCTCGAACTGGATCAGATCTCCGTATTTCATGTTCTTGGCCATATGGTTCTCTCTTCCCCGTAGCTTCAAATTTCGAGTACGACCACGCCGTCACCGCTGTAGTCACGATGTTCTGGATGGCTCATGTCGGCGTACACCAAGCGATCACCGCGCAGCTCGCCAGGCCAGACGGCCACGACGCTCTTGGAGTGAGCCAGCCGCCTGACGAGGTCAAGCGGGTTGATCTGTAGGCCCGGCTCGAACAACAACTCCAGGTTGTCGAGCAGCAGCGGATCTTCGGTGCGTACCCTGTCCGCGATCTCCCGCAGCAGTTCGCCCGCCGAGAAACCACGCTTGTTGTTTGGCGTGGCCGCCAGCCGGCGCCCCAGCTCCAGGCCGACGTTGAGCGGCTCGATGCTGAGCTTGGCGCCGAGCTGGCGCAGCAGTTGGGTCTTGCCGCTGCGGCTGGGGCCAACCAGCAGGATCAACTTGCTGTTGAGATCGCCGATTTCGCCGATGAGTCGTTCGAGTTTTGCCAGCATGCTCATCCCCCCTCAGTCCGTCTCCGGCTTCGAGCCGTTGTTCATCAGGGGAGCGGTAGCCCGGCGCCAGCACGGCATTGTGCACGCCGTAGAGGGCCAAGTGGTCTTTCAGCCACAACCTGAATTCGTGCCCGCGCAAGCTGTGGTCAGGTGTGCAGTCCACACTCCACTGGCGAAGGATGTAACCGGCGGTGGCAGCCCGCAGCTTCATCCGCAGTGACACGCCACCCTGCATGCTGTAGTCCATCTCGGTGATTTCCGGGCGGGGCTGGTCTGGGTGCGGCACCAACTCCAGCTCGACGATCCGGGTCCATTGAATGTCCTGATCGCTGGCCTCGTGGGGCGCCACGAACTGACCCTCATAAGCGCCACGGGGCGCTTGATCCGGGTGATGACGAAATCCCGGAACTCCTGGGACTTACGGTCAAAGGCGCGGACGTGCCAGCGCAGGCCGTTGTCGATCAACGCGAAGGGGACGATCTCCCGCTCAGTGCGGCCACTTGAGATGGAGTGGTACTCGATGCCCAGCGGGCACTCCTGATGGATCGCCCGGGTCACGCTCGCCAGCACATCCAGATCCGGGTGCGTCAGCCGTGACGGGCTCTCGCTGGCCACCCACGCCTTGAGCCGCATCGGCTCACCGTCGCCGAAGCCCTGGGTCAGCCACGACAGCACCCGCTCCGGGGGAAAGTCGAAGACGGGCCGAAAGTTCGCCCCAAGGACGTAAGACTTGCCCTTGGGGTCGTAGTCGATGTTGCCTGGCGCCAACTCCTTGTACAGCGCCAGATCCCTTGAAGCGGCGGCGGACTGAATGCCAAACCGCGTCACCAAGTCCTGACGGCGTATCTCCCCAATGAAGCGCACGCGCAACTCCACGAACGCGAGCCGGTCGCGTTGTGGCTGAGTTAGATCTGCAAGCTGTTCGTTCGACATCCTGGCTGGCTCGTTCGGTTAGCGAATGCTTGTGAGGGTTATTGCGGAAAGTATATGGTCTGCCCTAGAATCTGTCCATGAGTCTATCTTGATTTGTGTATACGTCGCATTGTGATAATAACAAGCACCGCAGCGACAAGAGGACCGGTGCGGACACCATGCAGAATTTGGCCGAGCTACACATGAAGCCGGGGACGCTGGAGAGGCACGGCTTCATGCTCAGGGTTGAGCTGATGATCGTCGGCGTTGCGTACGTTCTTCATCGGTTGGGAGGACATTGAAAATGATGGAGTCGAAAGAAGAGTCTGGATCGTCTGCCTTACTGCGAGTCCTTACGTTGGACGGCGGCGGCGCTAAGGGCTTTTACACGCTGGGCGTACTCAAGGAAATCGAGGCGATGATCGGGTGCCCACTGCACCAGAAGTTCGATCTGGTTTTCGGTACCAGTACGGGCGCGATCATCGCGTCACTGATCGCGCTCGGTCACAGCGTCGATTCCATCCTGGAGCTGTACCGCAAGCACGTGCCTACCGTGATGTCGCAGAAGACCGCTCCGGCCAGGTCGCGCGCCCTGAAGAAGCTGGCGAGCGAGGTCTTCGGCGATGCAACGTTCAGTGATGTGAAGACCGACATCGGGATCGTTACGGCCAAGTGGCTGAACGAGCGCCCGATGATCTTTAAGGGCAGCGTCGCGCAGGCGCATGGCCGAGTCGGTACGTTCGTCCCGGGCTTTGGCGTGAGCATCGCAGACGCTGTCAAGGCATCGTGCTCGGCCTACCCGTTCTTCGAGCGAACGATCGTCAGGACCTCGATGGGTGAGGACATCGAGCTGATCGACGGCGGGTACTGCGCAAACAACCCGACGCTGTACGCAATCGCCGATGCGGTCCAGGCGCTTCGGAGAGATCGCAAGGACATCCGGCTTGTGAGCGTTGGCGTGGGCATTTACCCCGACCCGAAGCCGAGCCTGTTGATGTGGCTGGCGAAAAAATATCTCGTTAGCGTCCAGTTGCTGCAGAAGACCCTGGAGATCAACACGCAGTCGATGGACCAACTGCGGCAGATTCTGTTCCATGACGTACCGACCATCCGGATCAACGACTCCTACGTCACGCCTGAAATGGCGACTGATCTACTGGAACACGACATCAAGAAGCTGGGTGTCTTGTTCCAGCGAGGACGGGAGTCGTTCGCGTCGCGGGAGACGCAGCTTCGCGAGCATTTGATATAGCCAGGGGAAGACGATGCCAATACCAGAATCGCAGCTCGAAACATGGTCTCACCAGGGGTCGATCACCCAGTCGAGCAACACCTACAACACGATCAAGAGCGTCCTGGAGGCCAGCACCACGCCGTATGCCGGCAAGAATTTCAAGGTGTTCCTTCAAGGCTCGTACGGCAACGACACGAATATCTACGCCGAGAGCGACGTGGACATCGTCATCCGGCTGGACGACTGTTTTCACAGCGATCTCGAATCTCTGTCCGATGACGAAAAGTCAGCCTACAAGCAGGCATTCAGCGACGCGACTTACACCCATGCCGACTTCAAGCGGGACGTGCTGTCGGTGCTTGAGGGGCAATACGGCTCGGCCGTGAAAGCCGGCGACAAGGCGATTGCCATCGACGCGAACGGTTCACGGCGCAAGTCGGACGTGATTGTCGCGACGCTATTCCGGCGCTACTTCAAGTTCCGGTCAGCGAGCGACTCTGAGTACGTCGAAGGCATCTGCTTCTTCAACGCTGCCGGCGAGCGAATCGCGAACTACCCGAAGCAGCACTCGGCAAACCTGACAGCGAAGCATCAGGCCTCATCGAAGTGGCTAAAACCTATGACCCGAGTGTTCAAGAATATGCGCAGCCGGATGGTCGAAGATGGCTTGATCAAGGCTGGTATCGCGCCTTCTTACTACATCGAAGGCCTGCTGTACAACGTGCCGAACGAGAAGCTCACCACCAGCTATCAGGACTGCGTGGTCTAAACGCCTTGAATTGGTATCGGCAAGATGCCTCGAAAACCGATCTCGTGTGCGCCAACGAGCAGTATTACCTGCTGCGAGATGGTTTCCACACGTGCTGGCGACAGGCGGCCTGTGATGCGTTCATCGAGGCGGCGGTAAAGCTTTGGAACGAATGGTAGTCAAAGGATTGGTTTAACAGGCAAGCATCACATCTGAAATACGGTTGACCACCGGTTCCGTTTGATTGCGGCGCGAGCCGAGCAAGGGACACAGTATCAAGGCCATTCGCTTCACTT
>NZ_JAUCBZ010000003.1 GCF_034676545.1 Pararhodobacter sp. | reverse complement strand
TCGTCAATCACGAATAGTGGCACAAGGAACCATTCGCGCGGCACAACCGGCTGGCCGAAACGATCCTCTACCTTGATATCCAGACGAGCTGAACCGAACACCTTGTGGATCAGGTTCTCCAGCCGGGTGCGATTGATATTGTAGAGTTCATAGGTCGCCACTATTTCCACATCCGCCATCAGGAATGTCGGATCAAAGGCCGCATTGGCAATCCGGCGTGCGACGTCCCCGCCCGTCACCCCGATCTTGTGCAGCAATTTCCGGTTCGCTGTGACTGCTGGGAGCTCAGACTTGCTGCGCAGCACATAGATCGTGCCGCTGGCTTCATCGCCCTCCTCATTGCGATCCGCGAACAGGGGGCCTGCAACCGGGTCCGTGATGCGACGGCCCGTCTCGTCCTTATAGAGCGCCCTTTGAAGGGAGCGCAGAAGCAGGTCGCTTTCTGTGCCATTGGAATAAACGGCACGCAGGCGGGCATCCGTTTCACCATTTGGCGCTTTGATGGTTTCCCCGACCTCAGCCACATAAACGGTCTGGCCGCCAAGGATGAAAAACTGGCCCGGCTTGATCTCTGCTTTCAGGAAGCCCGCGTCTTTCACAAAAGGCCGCGTGGTGCGTACACCATCCTGAAGATCACGCTGCACCTGCTCAAACAGGGGGCGGAACTTCTCAAAATCCCGGCATGTCTCGCGATTGGCAATCTCCTCGGCCATCCGCCTTTCAGCAACTGGCCTCACATGCTTCAGCGCCGTGATGTCATCCGTTGTGGCGGTCTCAATGCCAAGCTCTGCCAGCAGGGCATCATCATCCAGCTCATCCAGATCTTCGCGCACAGCGACAGGAGCACCCGCAAGGAGCCCCTGATGATCAAATGATTCCAGCAGGGTCCGGCAATCTTCAAGCTCACGCAGCCGGTCCAGCCGCACCGCATAAAGGCGCTCGAAAATATCCCGCTCGTCACCATGGCGCGGCGCATGCCCGTGCTGTTCCACAAAGCGCTGGATATCCTCGAACCCGGCAATGACCCGCTCCTCGCGCGCCGTCCAGCGCCGCTCCTGCTTTTCCTCGACCTCAATGCCGAGTTCAGCCAGAAGCGCGTCGTCTTCCTCGGTAAAGGTCTTAGCCACGGCTGGCCTCCTGCTTCATGCGCTGAAGAAACGCCACCCCTTCTGCCATGCGCTTTTCCCATGGATCAGCGGCCGTGAGAGAGGGAAGCCGCCCGCGATCATTCTTGAACTGGACAGCACGCTTGGCCAATTCACGGGCCTCATCAGGAGACAGGGCAATCCGCTTGGCCCCGATAATAGCGGCCACCTGTTGCAGGCTTTCGGTCGTCATGGCCTTCGAGAGGATGGCGTAAGCCTCTCCAAACGGGTTGATCCGGTCGATCAGGTCAATATCCAGCTCTTTGACACTCAGGGCAAATTTGCGCACACCATCAACAAAGGCGGTGTTTGCCCCGGGCTCGCGCTCTTCGCCCGCATCATCAAGTACAACCTTCTTGGCCTGCTGGGTGAAATTGAGCGCAGCGATGGCATGCTGGCGCACGGCTTCCTGATCTTCCGCATCCAGTTCCGGATATTTCGCCTTCACGATCTTGCCCATACGCAGCTGGGTCAGCTCTTCCGGCACCAGTTCCTCATCAAACAGGCCACGCTCCAGCGCGGTCTTGTCCTGCACGAATGCCGCGACAACCTCATTCAGGTCTTTCTGGCAGATGCGTTGCGCCGCCTCGCTCCTTGGCGGCACCAGTCCCTTGATCTCGATCTGGAACTGGCCGCTCTCCTCGTTGAAACCGATATTGCACTTCTCAGGATCATAGCCGCCTTCGCCATAATCATAGTCGGGATCAGCAACATTCTGCGGGTTCTTGGGCTTGAACTCGAAACGCGGGGCCAGCACCTGTTCCATTAGCAGGCTGGCGGCAATGGCTTTGAGCGTATCATTGACAGCTTCTGTCACAGCCTCATCAGCCGCATCCGGCTGGGCAATGAGATTGGTGAAGCGGGCACGGGTCTTGCCCGGAGCATCACGGGTGGCGCGGCCGATGATCTGCACCACTTCGGTGAGGCTGGAGCGGTAGCCGACAGTCAGCGCATGCTCGCACCAGATCCAGTCAAAGCCCTCCTTCGCCATGCCCAGCGCAATGATGATATCGACATGATCGCGATTGTTCTTCTGCGCCGGATCTTTCAGCGCCACCGAGACCCGATCCCGCTTGGCCGGATCATCATCCACAAGGTCAGCGATGCGCAGAACACGCCCTTCCGGCGTCCTCACCAGCTGGAAGCCGGTCTGCGGGTCCGTGCCCTGCCAATCCCCCAGGGCGCCGATGATATGCTCGACCTCCTTGATCTTGTCCTTCGTGCTCTCGCGTGAATTGACGCTGGGAATATGCACGATGGTTTTTTTGGTCGGGTCCAACACATCAAGGATGTCGTCGGCATAGGAACCGGAATAGAAATAGTAGCCGATATCAAGCTGCTTCAGCCACTGATAGCCATTGAGCTGCTCATAATAGGTGTAGGTCACCTTATCGAACTTCGCCTCATCCTCGGGCGAGAGCACATCTTCCGCATCGCCCCGGAAATAGGAGCCGGTCATTGCCACAAGGTGCACGCGATCGCGCGCAATCAAAGCCCCCAGATGCGCGCCCAGCTTGTTGTCCGGGTTGGCGGAAACGTGATGGAATTCATCCACCGCGATCAGGCAGTCATCGAATACCTCGATCCCGAAGCGGTCCACGGCAAAGCGGAAGGTGGCATGGGTGCACACCAGAATCCGGTCTTCGCTCTCAAGGAAAGCCTTTACCGAATTGACCTTGCCGCCATCCGTACCCGGCGCGTTGCACAGGTTCCATTTCGGCACCACGGTCCAGTCCGCCCAGAAGCCGTACTTGGAGAGCGGTTCATCATTGAAGCTGGAGCCGATCGACTTTTCCGGCACCACTATGATGGCTTTGCGGATGTCCTGATTGTGCAGCTTGTCCAGCGCAATAAACATCAGCGCCCGGCTCTTGCCCGATGCCGGCGGCGACTTGATGAGCAGATATTGTTCGCCGCGCTTTTCATAGGCGCGCTCCTGCATGACGCGCATGCCAAGCTCGTTGGGCCGGGAGGATTTGCCCGTGTGGGCATAGGCAACGGAGATGGAGGGGACGTTCCGGGTCATGTCTTCTTCACACCTTTTGCCAGTGTTTTTGCCTTTTTCAGCGCCTCGGTGAAATGCCGCTCCACCGCGCTTGGCTCTTCTATCGCGCGGGCATGCCAGCGGTCGAACTCCTCACCGCCTTTCAGCCGGGCTATTTCAGCGGTCACATGCCCGGCATGGGTCAGCACATCACGGTCACTCAGGCGCAGGAAATCATCCAGCTTGCTGATCCAGTCGCGCATGGTCATGGGCTTGCGGTTCATGGCCTGAAGCTCCGCAAATTCCAGATAGGCCGTGACAATCCGGTTGAGGGCATCAATCTCATCGTCCGCCAGATAGTTCTTGGCGACAACAGCATCGGCCTTGCGCGGCGGCCCGCCTTTGGACTGGTTGGCCCATGAGGTCAGGCCCATATGATCCTTGCCGGCATCCGCCCGTTCCACAACTATCTCGGCGGCGGTGTGCCCATGTGCCGCCCAGTGCATCTTGTTCTGCACGGTCTGGAAAAACAGGCGGGAAGTCTCCGCATTACTGTCATAGTCCACACTGGTGGCATAAATATCCAGAACCTTCCTGTAAAACAGCTTTTCCGAGGAGCGGATGTCGCGGATGCGCGCCAGCAGTTCCTCGAAATAGTCTGCCTCGGGGTCTTTCAGGCGCTCGTCATTCATGACGAAGCCCTTGACCAGATATTCGGACAGGCTGGCGGTTGCCCAGCGCCGGAACTGGACGCCACGCGGGCTGCGCACCTTAAAACCAACAGCCAGAATCATCGGCAGGCTGTAATGCGCCACCTGCCGCTTAACGGTGCGCGCGCCCTCGGATCGAACTATTGAGTAATACTCAATAGTTGCCCCATCCTGCTCACCCTCTGCGATTATCACCTTGATATGCTTGTTGATATTGGAAACGCTGGTCTGGAACAGCTCAGCCATTCCCATCTGCGTGAGCCAAACGGAACCATCCCGCGCCCGCAACTGGATGACGGTGGAGCCATCCTCGGTATCGTAGAGAATGATCTCGCCAGCCATCAGGCCTCAGCCCCAGCCTTTTTGGCCTTGCCACGCTTTGGCGCGCCTGAGGCGGCAGTCATCTTCGTGTACATGTCAAACAGCTTTTCCAGCCGCTCGGTATCGTTGCGGAAGCGGCGGCCGATATAGACGCGCTCCAGCACCTCATCATTGCGTTCATGGGCTTCGCGCACGCGTGGAAACTCGGTGTCCATGCGTTTTGGATCATACATATCAGCAATGGTGGCCGGGAAATAATGCTCGCGCGCCAGAAGAATATCCTCGGCGCAGCGGGTGAGGGCGGCCTTGTTGTTTTCGATCAGGGTGGGAACGGGGAAGGTATTCCAGCCGAGGGTGTTGGAATAGCGGAAGTCAGTTTTCATCTTGCCGCAGACAGTGGAAATCCAGACCAGATGCAGACGCGAGACGATGAGTGCCATGTTCCAGAGGGGGGCATCGTATATGCCGAAATTTAGATCAGTAATGATGTTGCCCGGCTCTAGCAGTCCGGCAGGAATATATTCTCTCGACTCTGACGATATACGGGGTATTGCTACTATTCTCTCGTCCCCCACTTGGCGACGTTCGTCAAAACGGTGCGGATGGCCTGCGCCCTCGCGCGTGGCAGCCTTGCGGCTCGCTAGACGCATAGCGCGCACGGAATCGATGCGATTACGTAGTTCTGGGATTGCCTGTGCGCGGCTGGCGTCTTCATCCGCAACCCATAGACAGAACCGTTGGGCCCCACGGATAAACTCAGCGGAGCCATATACTCGCCTCACAAACCGCTGAGATTCGAGCGATGAGAGGCCCATCAACCGAACTTCGTCACGCGTCAAAAGCAAATGCCCTCCATCGACCGGACTACTTCCCCTATCCATTATGCCAACAGATGACATGGGGCTTACATTTTTTACGATTTCGACATTTGGTCCTGCGACAAGATATCCATTAATATTTTCGGTAACTTGAACGATACTTTCTCGATCCTCTTCGATCGAGAAAAGCAAACGCTTTTTGTCCGGATGATTTGAAATACCAACAATAGCGACCGTCACGCCGGCATTATGACTGGCAAGATTGGACCACCTGAATGATGTATGCGCGAAGGCTATCTGGTGGCCTGTTTGAAAGATAAGCGGCCAGAGAACAGGCACTTGCTGTCCTTGACATATCGAGTTCGTTGCAACGAATGCGGCCGCTGAATTTGCCTGAGTGCCGTAGTCCGCCGCCTTCATGAACCATCCTGCGACATAGTCGAGCGACTTCCAGTTCGATGTTCTGTTGCCAAAGATCACCAATAGATCTGCCTTTTGCTCCGCGTCCTGCCAAGCAGACCCCAGATACGGCGGGTTCCCGCAAATATATGTCTCCCCACCCTCGTTCTCGAACTCGACTTCGGCCCGCTCTTGCACCTCATGCAGCAGGTCATCCGCCCTGTGCTTCACCTCGGTTCCTGTCGGCGGACAAATGCTCAGCCAGTCCACCCGCAGGGCATTGTCGCAGATGATCCAGTTTTCTTTTCCCAGCGGCAGAAAGTCATTCAGTGCAGACTGCTTGCCGCGATAAAGCACATCGCACTGATATTCGGCGATGATGAGCGCAAGGCGGGCAATCTCTGCCGCAAAATCACGGATCTCGATGCCCCGGAAATTGGTGAGCGGAATGACGCTCTTGCGCGAATGCTCATTCTCGCGCGCATTGATCTCAGCCTCGATCTTCCGCATTTCCTTGTAGGCGATGACAAGGAAATTGCCTGATCCACAGGCCGGGTCAAACACCCGGATGCGCGCCATGCGGTTGCGCAAATTCACCAGCTTGCGATGGCTGGTGCCGGCCTCTTCCAACTTTGCGCGCAGATCATCCAGAAACAGCGGGTTCAGCACCTTCAGGATATTGGGCACGCTGGTATAGTGCATGCCCAACTCGCCGCGCTCCTCCTCATTCGCCACAGCCTGTATCATTGAGCCGAAAATATCGGGGTTGATCTGCGTCCAGTCCAGATTGCCGATATGCAGGAAATAGGAGCGCGCCATTTTGCTGAAGCGCGGTACCTCCATCTCACCGGAAAACAGCCCGCCATTCACATAGGGAAACGGCTCATCGGCCCAGCGCGGAATACCCGCCGCCGCCCTTTCTTCCCGCTTCAGGTTCATGGCGCGGAACAGGGTGCCAATCACCTCATGGGTGTTGGAGGCATCCTTCTCACTCATCTGCTCCACCGTGGTGGTGAAGCGGCCGGTGCCATCAAAAATATCGGTATCCTCCGCGAAGAAGCAGAAAATAAGCCGCGCCATGAAGTGGTTCATGGCGGTGCGCTGCGCATCTGCTCCCCACTCGGGATTATCCTTCAGCAGTTCCACATACAGCCGGTTAAGCCGGCTGGTGGCGCGGATATCGAACGAGCTGTCGCGGATCTGCTTGACCGTGGTGATGCCGGCCAAAGGCAGGAAAAAGCCGAACTTGTTGGGAAAATCACCATAGGGGCAGGCAACGGTTTCGCCATCAATGAGGTTTTCGGACTCGAACCAGTCTCCATCCGTGGCAAGAATGAACTTGGCCTTCGCCCGTGTCGTGGCCGGGCTGGCCTTCAGGGCGGCAAGAGTGGCCGTGACCTCGCCGGGTGGGGCGATGGCGATATGGATGTTATTGGTCTGGAGGACGCCGCCGATATCAGACCTGTTGCTCTCCCCCTTGCGCAGGCGCTTGAGGGTGGTTTCCTTGTTCCCGAACGCCTGAAGGAAGAGATAAGGGAATTCAGCGGCATCAAACGGCTGCTCGGCCAGATCGGAAATGGCCTGTTCGATTTCAACAGCGTTCATGCAGCCCTCCAGCCTTTTATCTGCCGCTGCAGTCGCCATCTCGCGGGCATCTGCGGGGCACTCAATCTGCAAGGTCTGTGATAGCGCGCAATTCTGAACCTGCAAGCCGGCAGCTGCTCCCCTTCCTTTTTCTCCGGCGCTACCAACAGGGGTGGGATGGGTGCCAGCTCATGGCCCAATCACCAGATATGGCAGGCTCTATGCTATATGGAGAAGCGTCCTTGACGAGAACCTACGGCTGACGGGGTCTAATTCCCCAGACCTGCCTAGCTCACGCACCGGCATGTCTCGCCAAGGACGTGTGGTGAAAAATAAGCCGTGACCCATGAGGCGTCAACGGAAAGGGCGAAGTGCCCCTCCCTATTCTGCAAGTTCAGTCTCTTCCTCATCAGCCTTCAACTCCAGAGTCGGCACCGGGCGGATTGCCGTGCCTTGTACCGACATGATGAGCGCCGTGAGGGGATTCTCAGCCTGTCCGCCATGGTCCAGCGCAACCCGGTCACCATACTGCTGGGGCCGCAGCTTGGAGAGAGCCCATTTGCGCACATCAACCCGAAGACGGGATCGCTGGACATGCTCTGACCGGAAATTGCCCTCTGCATCAAAATCGCCCGATGCGTCGTCGGCAATCTCGAAGATTTCCTCGAACAGAGCCTCGGCACCATCCACCTTTGCGCGCGCGTACATTTCCTTGAATTCAGGATAGCGGTTCATCCATGTATAGATGGCGCTCACAGCAGGCATGCCCGGATCGGAGCACACGGATTTGAGCGAGCGGCCCGTGGCCAGTTCCCCGCAAATCTGCACTGCCAGTTCTTCGCTATAGACAACAGGCAGGGCCCGCTTCTTCTTCGCGGTCATTATCTCACTTCTCCCCAGCGCTGTGTTCCTGTGCTTTCCAGCACTGCACATGCCACGTTCTGTCGTCTTCGGTGCGCAGGCACACCAGCCAGTCAGCCTTGCCGCAGGCTGCGCAGGTGGCAGGGTGCGTTGGCAAGGCCTTGCCCCGCGAAAGGTGAAGCACTTCCGCCCTTGCAAACGCCTCGGCTTCTTCACGGTGCAACTCGCCATCATATTCGACGATAGCCGCCCTCTCTTCGTAATGCTCCTGCCAGGCGGGCGGAATGGAGGTTGCCGTTTCATCTGTCGCGGCATGCGGGGCAATCTTCGCCTGCGGCTGGGTATCGGTCATGACGCGGGCGAGCGCGTCCCGCACCTCCAGCCTCCATGATGCAGTCATCACGTCCTCACCACCCTGTAGGCTTCACGCCCTGTTTCCAGCGGCACCAGCCATCCGGCTTCCACCAGCATGCCGATGGGCGCGCGCAGCTTTGCTTTCTCGCGAAGGGAGTTGGGTCCACGACGCAGGATGTCGCGTGGCGTGACCGTATCGCCAGCCCACTTCTCCATCAGCCACACGCGCAGCGCCTCCGCCTGCATCGTGCCGGCGGACACAACGGCGGCATCGCACAGCCTCACCGCTTCGTTCAGATAGTAGCTTGCAAGCTGAACGGCATCCGCCATCGTCGCGCCCGTGATTTCCGGGGCATTCAGATCGCCCCAGAGGGTCATCACGCCGGCAAGACGGCACGCCTGTTCGCAGGTCTTGGATGCGTGCGCCCGCACCTCCGCCAAATCGCCGCCGGGAGCCTGCGCTTTCTCTGTTGCCATATAATAGACCTGCAACACCTCACGCGCCTGCCGCGAAAGAGGAAGGGTGCGCGGCGTGAGCTCCTGCCGGTCATCGCCCGTCGGCATGTGTGCGGCCATCAGGCTTTCCACCTTTGCGGCAAAGTTGGCGATGATCCGGTCGCTTGCCGGATCGTGCTCCAGCTTGAGCCGCGTTCCGGCGGTGGTGGTGGGCGCGGCGATGAGGCAGCGAGCGAGGAAGCCCTGCCCACCAGCCACCGGATCGGCCAGCAGTGGTGCCATTGCCACCGGCTGGGCCATCAGGTGAAGGGACAGGCGGCGGCCAAACATCGTAACGGTTCCATCGCCTGCGCGGGAGCGTGTCAGCGGGTCTCCGTCCCAGCATTTGGACAGACCAGCCAGCGTTTTAAGGCGGTGATCGGCGCTCATGGCATGGCCACCAAGAAATGCGCCGGCTTCATCGGAGAACAGGCCAAGACTCGGATGACCTTCAATGAACAGCTTCATGACGCCCTCAAGGGTCGGCTCGCCAACAATGCGGGTCGGAACAAGAGGGGGGAACGGTTCTTCAGCGGCAAGCAGTTCAAGTTCTGCTGCTGCCGCCTCGCCTTTGTCACCACCACGCGCGGAGGCTGCAGTGAGAGCTTTTTTGCGCGCCTCCCATGTCGCGCGGCGGATGTCGTAAGGGGTGCGCTCTTCCTTGTACGTCTTGTCCTGTTCGCGGGTGTATGCGTGCAACCCTCGCAGGGCGAGACGGTCAGCGGTTGATTTGCGTTCGCCACTTTCTGCGACTGTTAAAAGAAACAGGCTGCAAGGCGCAGCGCCGCCTGCAAGAAGTTCGACGTTTGCATGCGGTTGAACGCATAGCGCAGCGGCCCCAAGGCTGCTTTGTGCACAAAGAGCAAGGGGAGCTTCGGTGACGTCGTGAATGGCATGGGCAATCTCCGCGAGCGGGCCAAGATGCGCGACGGGGAATGTCTCCCCCGCCTCAATGTCACGGACGAGCGGCTCCGGTGCAGGGGCCGCGAAAGGACGGAGCGGAATGGGCTCAGACATGGGCTGCACCCCGCAGCGTGTTGGCGGCGCGCCTTGCAAGCAACATGTCCAGCGCGTCTTGCCCATCAGGTGCTTCCAGGATGGAAACCTTCCAACCCAGTCGGTCCGCGCGTGTCGCCAGAGTGTCCGCTGCCTGGCGTCCAGCCGGGTCACCATCCGCGCAGATGACAAGCGTGTCCGACATGCCCAGCACGCCCGGCATGCCCAGCAGCGTGACGCGCGCCATATTTGCTGCGGAAAGCGCAGCCCAGACCGTGTGTTTCCTGCCCGTCAATTCAGAAGCCGCCAGCGTGGTTTCGATCCCTTCACCGATCAGCAGCGGAGTGCCTTCAGCGGGGTGATCCAGCACCACCACCCCACCCGCCGTCTGACCGAGCATCAGCTTTGCGGGTGCGACGTCGATCTTCCCGGAGCCGTCTGGCATCAGGAAAGTCCGGTGGATCGCGAAGTCTGGCACGCCAGAGATTTCAGCAACCATCGCAGGCAAATGCTGCCCTGACGGGGCGTGGTACAGGCTGCCGTGGCAACGGAGGTGGACGGTCGAGCGTGGAGAGCCCAGGCCACGGGCGCGCAGGTAGTTTTCCCCGACCGAGCCCCACAACGGGCCGGCCTCATTCCAAATCTGGCGAGCGCGGCGGGCCTTCTCCCCCATCTCTTTGGCGGCCTGCATTTCCGCCCGGTGGAGTGCCGCCGGATCGACGGTCGGTTCGTGGCCTTCACCCGACACAATCCCGCGCGCACGGAGCGCATTGAGAATGCTGGTGAATATGCAGCCAGCGTGGCAGTTCAGCAGGAGCTTGCCGTCGCGGCCCTGCGACACGGAAAGGGATGGCTCGGTGTCGTGGTGCGCCACGCACTTGCACAGGCCGTAGGTTCCCATCCATTTGCCGGCGAGCGCGGCGGTAACCGCGCGTGCCTCGGAGTTGCCAGTGTTCATGCCGCACCCCCGATCTTTTTCGCGACCAGAACGGGGGCCGCATCGAAACGGCGCTGCGCTTCCTCCAGCAGATCAGAAGTGGCCATCACAGCCTTGCCGTTGAGATGGCGGACCGGCACCGTCCACCGCTCAAGAGAGCGTGCCGCAACGGGAAAAAAATTTTCAGTGATGATCTGCGCGCCCGTCTTACGATCCACGAAGCGCGGATACGCAGAAAGGTCCAACGCCTTAACAAGATTCATGTTTTCCTCGCAGGTTTGCGCAGCGGGATGCTGCGGTCCACCTGCAAGGAGATGATGAATTCATCGGACGAGTTCAGAGGCAGGAATTCAGAAAGACGACATGAATTATTATGTCAATAAAATCAAAACCTTATGAGGAAATTCCTGACACCCTTTCTGTCATCAAATGTGACGCTCACCTTCCTGTATCGTCCGCGCCATATTCCATATACTCGCCAAGCATCTTGATGCGCGATCCGGTGAATGTGGTCATGAAAACTGCCCGGCAGGTGCAGACTTCGAACGAGCCACCTGCAAGCGCATCATCGCGAATTCCTGATGCGACCGGGCAGCAAAAATACCAAGGCAGATGGGGTGGGGCAAACCAACATGATCCACTTCTCCATGCCCAGATCTCATGGCACAGCAGGCGGCGTTCCATGAGCAGCCATTCGGAATAACCGTCCCCTCAAATTTGGGGGCGTTGCTTGACATGGGGCTGATGAACTCCATACTTGTTACATGTAACGATATGAGGCACATCATGGCTACCCCTGTCACACAGCGCGTGCAGAAGCGCCGGGACACGCTCCGGGCGGCGGGATTGCGTCCGGTGCAAATATGGGTTCCCGACACCCGCAAACCCGGCTTCGAAGATGAATGCCGCCGTCAGGCCCGTATGGCCGCTGCTGCTGATGCCGCTGATACCACCGATCTGGAAGATTTCCTCGATGCCGCCCTGGCCGATCTGGAAGACGATGAGAGGCAGCCGTGAGGCGCGGCGATCTCGTGACGGTCGCCATTTCGGGTGACTTCGGCAAGCCACGTCCTGCGCTTGTGGTTCAATCCGATCTGTTCGGCGACACTGGTACTGTCACCGTGCTCTTGCTTTCGGGCACGCTGATAGATGCACCATTGATCCGGCCCACCATTCAGCCGTCGGCGCAAAACGGCCTGCGCAAACCATCGCAAGTGCAGGTCGACAAGGCCATGTCCGTGCGACGGGAGAGAATTGGCCCGCCTTTTGGTCGGCTTGAAGATGAAGCCATGCTGGCGATCACGCGCTCTCTGGCCCTTTTCCTTGGGCTTGCATGAAGGCGGCTGATACGCGAACGCGCCCGGGCATGGTCCATTCGGACAGGTCCGCGAACCGGGAAGCCAACCGGCAGAAACATCAGCCACCAGCCAGAGGAAGAGCGTTATAGCTTCCGGTCCGTCTTTGGCCGTGGCCCCGGTCTGTCCCATGTTGGAGTCGGTGCCCGCCGCTTCGCCCGTTCCCAGCATCTGTTGAAAGCCCGCTCCGGCAAGAACGGCCACTGTTCCTTCGCGGCATCAAGATATTTTTCTCGCGTGCTTGGCGCAGTAGAATGCTTGCGCCGCTCCGATACCAGCCACGCCAGACATTCCGCCTCATCATTGTCCGGATCAACTTCACGCAACCACGCTGCCAGCTTCTCGCAATCGAGTTCGACTTCCATCCAGTCGTGATAAAGCTCCGGCTCCTGCGCTATCTGCTGTCCGGCCTGCATGAAAGCATCGTCCTGCTCATCGTGAAGCGGTGCGAAGGTGATTTCATTGCATTCAGGATCGAAGCCACGGTGCAAGGTGAAGCCTCTCACCCGCGAAGGGTCGAAATAGGTGGAAGGAATATCAATGCGCCTTCCATCCGGCCCTATCCCGCGAAAGAGAACATGTCCGGCCAGTGCTGCATCATTCAGGACAATCTCAAGCGCCAGCGCGGACAGGTCATGGCCTTGCCAGTCCGACAGTTCAGCGCGCAGTTCTTTCACCTTCGCCTCCACAGGTGGAATGTCGATCAGGTGCTCCCATGCTTCGTCCAGCGTTACCGCCACACGCCCGTTAATCCAATCCTTCTTCACA
>NZ_JAUCBZ010000002.1 GCF_034676545.1 Pararhodobacter sp. | reverse complement strand
CATGTCGGCAGCGAGCCGGCGCAGGCTGGGCGGGTAGTCCGCCGGGATGGGGGCGAGATCACGCATGGTGCACCTCGCGGGCGGGCGGCAGCAGCTTGAGGGCGGCGGGTTTGAGGGCCGCGATGTCTTTTGCCTGCCAGCCAAGGGCGGTGAGGGCGGACTCGGTTGCGCCGCCGCTGCCGGCGGCAAGCTCGCGCATGTCGTGCGCCAGCCGCGCCACACGGCGGGCACGGCGCAGATGATGGGGGGCGGGGTTGGTGTGCATGTGGGTGTCTCCCGTGTTCTCGGTCTATAAGTTGCGCAACACGCAACATAAGTCAACATCAAGATGCGCAACTAGCAACTTGTGTGTTAGCGTTGTTGGAGAGCACGAGGCACAAAAAAGCCCGCCGGTGGGGCGGGCTGGGGAGGGGTGATGCGGCAGTGGCACTTTGTGGTTGCGGGTGCGATCCTTGGTCTTTGGGTCGTGCCCTTATTCCCCGCGCTGGAACAATCCCTGGCGTCTGATGCGGCTTGGTTTCTGGCGGTGGGAGGTTGCGGGTTATTGGTGGGGCTCTGGATGGGTGGGCGGGGCGCGGATTAGCCGTGCCTTGAAAGATAGAGCGGCGGGCGCTAAGAGTGGGGGTCGCCGCAAGGCGCGGATAGAAACTCCCGACCGGAAAAGAAAGTCGAGCCGTCGGCAGGGGCCTTCAGGTCATGGTGTCGTCTGCCAGCGCGTCCAGCACGCGCGGCAGGGCTCCCATTGCTTTGTCATTCAGGGCTTTGAGTTGCCCCAGAATCTGCCCGGCGTCATCCACGCGCCCCATGCCTACCGCGCGCTCCAGTCTGGCGAGGGTCTGCTCATGGTCTGCGCGCCAGTTGGCAGCCCAGTCCTGTGCAACCTCAAGCCATGTGTCCAGCGTTTGAGCGCGTTTCAGCCTTTCGCCGATTGATTTCCGGCTCATGCGTCGTCGTCCTGTGTGGGGGCGGGTTGCTGGGCGGTGCCGTACATCGCCAGCCGGAGTAGCCTCGGATAGCGAAACCCGCGCCCTTGCTCGATACCCTCAAGGGTGCGTGTGGACAGGCCCAGCGTTTTGGCGGCCTCGTCCGTGGTGAGGTAGCCGCGCCATTTGGCGACGTCCCGCGCCAGCTGCGCCCATTGGGCCTTGCCATCTTCCGCCGGCTCCTGGGCTTTGGCCTCGATTTTTTCGGCGCGGTCCAAGGCCGCCTGCGCCTTGCGCTGATCGAGGCTGACAATGCCGCCGCCTACGCGCATGTGGACATAGGTGCCGGTGGGCATTCTCACCATCCACCCGTAATAGCGGCCATTGAGCTTGCCGGTGTCATCCATTTCAGCAACGATTTCAGCGCCGGCAGGTGCTGGCGTCTGCATGGTTACGGCAAGCCGCTGGGATGTCCCCAGCGGCTGCACATACAGAATGGCGCGGTTATGGCTGGCCATCACTTACTCTCTTCAAGGACGGGGGTGTCAGGGCAGGTGCCGGCCATGCTCACGAGGTAGGGCCCATGCTTGCGGGCGTAAATCTGGCAGGGGTAACCGGCGGGGTCAAACACGCTGTCGGCACCCATGCGGTCCACTCCCAGCGTGTAGCCTTCAGGGAGGATGTAATCACCGCAAGCCGCTTTGCCTTCGCTTTCGTGGACGCCGATTTCGTAGCTGTCGGCGATGTTGGTGAAGCCGGAGTACATGCGGGTGAGGGTCACGGTCTGCATGGTCTTGTCTCTACCCCTCATTCCGGGAGGTGCCGGGGTCAGCGCCTGCTGACAAGGCTGTTTATACGCACCGTGCGTATTTCGTGCAAGCACAAAATACGCACGGTGCGTATTTTTTGCAAAGGGTAGAGGGCGAAATTCCCAGCTCATGGCGGTAGGGTGATGCTGTTGAGTTTTAATAAAACACTGAAAATAATCAAAAATTATCTTGCGGGGGGCCTTCGTGACGCGCATCCCGCATCGCGCATAAAATACGCGTTGTGCGTATTTTTTGTATTTCTGCGCGCTTGCTATCCGGCCCTAAAGCTGCGCCTGCGGCCATCTCGCCCGGTGGATGGGTTGGACCGTCTGTGCTCGCGGTCATCCGGTTCTCTTGCCCATCCCGCAAGCCTCCACAGGGGCCGGGCCATTATCTCGTCTGCGCGTGCCGCCACTCCCAAGGGCGCTGGAAGCGGGTGGCCCATAGGCCGGCCTTGTCTTTGCGGGCGGCGCGCTCGTCTGCCTCATAAGCCCTGCCGTGGCGCAGATAGGGCAGAGCCCAGCCGGCGCGCACCATGGCGGCCCCGATGTCCTGCCCCTCTACCGCGCAGCGCGCCAGCGTGCGGCGGTATTTGTCCGGCCCCATGGGGGTGCAGGTGACGGGGCGTGTGCCGATCATGTCCGCAAGCCACAAGGCGGCATGCTGCCCGCAACGGATGGTTTCGCGGGTGGCCTTGACGCGGCAGGTCTGCCGGCTCTCCGGCGCGTCTATCCCGGCAAGGCGGATGCGGGTGCCGTGGATATCGATTGTATCGCCATCAATGACAGATGCGCGGCCGGCGAGAGGTTCAGCGGCGGCGGGGAGGGTGAGGCAGGTAAGGGTGAGGGCTGCGCAGAGTGCGCCCGCGTAAAAAGCCACGTGGGCGCGGGGCTGGATGGGTTTCAATTCCCGAAATATTTGAGCAGGCCCGCAGCCACGAAGATGGCGATTACAAAGCCAATGAGCTGGATTGTTGTGGGCATGGCGTTTAGCCGCCCCTCAATCCGCGCCAGATCCGTGCGTATTGAGTTCACGGAAGTTTTGGACGCGCTCCACCTTCGCTTCGAGCTTATCGAAGCGCTTGTCCTGTTCCTCAAATTTTTTCCAGACGGCTTCCATGCCATCAAATGTGCCACCTCCGCCGCCACCTTTCAAGGTTGCTTGCTGCAGAAGCTTCTCGGTTTCTTGTTGCGCGCGCTCTGCCGCTTCGATCCCGGGAAAGGGCAAAACGTTATTGCTCATTATTTTTCACGCTTTTGCCAAGTGCATGATCTGCCCACCCTTGGATGTCTTTCGTTATCAGAACAGTCTTATCCATGCTTTCTTTGAGGGTTCTTAGCGCGTCATCTGATTTATCAAGTAATATTTCCGCCATTGCCTTCTGTGTTTTGGCAAGGTTTGCATTAATTGCCGATACTAATCCGAGCGTGTAAGCTACATCTTTTTGACTCTTTGTAGCGCTGGGGAATTTTTTTAAGAAGTCTTCAATCGTTTCTGTGTCACTCATATTTTCTTCCGTTCTGCGGTCAGGCGGCGCAGGGTGGTGAGGATTTGTGTCATGGCTTCCTTCTCGCCATCCACCACGGCACCATCGGCGCGGGCCATGCGGGTGAGCCATGCGGGCAAGTCTGCCGGGAAGGCCCCGCGCTCAAGGGTGAGATTCAGGGCGCGGGTTATCATGTTGCTGCTTGGTTTGAGGGCTGTCAGTTCCTCCGCCATTTCAAGCGGCATCTCGGTTTGATAAATTGTGTAGGTCTTGCGGGCGCCTTCCCACACCAGATCGCCAATCAACCGGACCTCGTTTTCGCATAGGCGGCCATCTGCATGGGCCACGGCCATCATCAATATGGCGGCGGGGCGAACCGTGTCGCGCAGATCCTTGCGCATCCGGGGGATATTGAGCGGCTTGGGCTGGGCAAAGCGCGGGCCGGGTTTGCGAGGCGGGCGACGGCCCGGCATCTCGATTTCGAAGGTAACTGTCAGACTTGTCTCAGCGGTTGCGCCGGGAATGACAAAGGTTCCCGGCTGGCAGGTGAGGCCTGAGAAGAATTTTGTGGGGTTTTTGATGATCTCGCCAGTGCGCCCGTTTGCGAGGGTAACAATGTTTTGGGCAATAAAGCTGCGATATGTGTTGCGCAGGAGGCAATGCGCGCCAACTTGCAACTTGGTGCCGTTCCACTCCACCGCCCGCACGATAATATCTCTCGTGCTTATGCCCCCTCGGCTGTCCCGATACTCTATTCCGTATAGGCCGCCGATAATGGCTTCGTCTTCCGGCAGGACGATTGCGGTCATTTCATCCGCATCACTTGCGGGGGCGTGGCGTTCTTTATCTGCAAGAGCTTCGGAGAGGCGATGCGGCATGGTTAGCCTGTTTTCTTGCGGGGGAATGCGGCTTCAAGGGTTGATTTAATTCTTTCCACCTCTTCCGGTGGCCTCCCTCGAAGGAAGCGAGCAAGCCAGTCGTCATCTGGGTGTCGAAAGAGCGCCTCGGGCTCTATGTGGAATAGCGCTGCGAGTTTCGCTTGCGATTCAACGTTAGGTGTTGAGCCGGAAAACCAGCGCGAAACCGTGGCCTTATCTACGTCTAGCTGCGCGGAAATATCCGCCTGAGAATGCCCATACTTCTCGGCCCAATCCACAATGTGATGTGGACGTCTGGGTTGCTTGGACCGATGGATGTACACGGGTGTGCCGCTCATAGGGTGAATTTACCGTCTCCTTGCAGTTGGGTCGTTAGCGAGATGCGCAACAGGCCGTCTTGACAAATGTTGCGAGTTGCGCAACTTTCTCACTTATGAATAACGCCCTCAAAGCTGATCTCGACCGGCGCGGTCTGCGCTTGATTGACCTTGCGCGTCTGATCGGCGTGAACAAGTCCACGGTAACGAGATGGCTTCACGGGCGTATCCCGGTTGAGCGGGCTCTTGATATCGAAAGGGTGCTCGGCACTCCGCGCCATGACCTGCGGCCCGATGTTTTTGGCCCTGCGCCCATCCCCACCATCCCCCAGCCGCCCGCACCGGAACAGGTGCAATTGCAGGATAATTGCGCATGACACTGCCAACCGAGCGGCCCGCGCGGCGGCATCGCCATGGGGATTATCTGGCTATCAAGGGCGCGATGCGCCGGCTGACGGAGGCCTGCGGCGGGCAGGAATCTGCCGCCTCTGTCACCCGCGTGGCCCCGCAGACCCTCAACAAATATGGCCACCCGCATGAGGCGGTTTATGCGCCGGTGGATGTGATCGCGGACCTTGAGGCCGATGCCGGCGACCCGCTGGTGTCGCGCGTGCTCGCCCGGCTCACCGGCCATGTGCTGGTGCGTCTGCCGGAGGGCGCGGATGGCTCCACCCGCTGGCATGGGCACGTTGCCGATGTGGCGCAGGGCGTGGGTGAGGTGGTGCGCAGCATGGGCGCGGCGCTTGCCGATGACGGCGATATCAGCCCGCGCGAGGTGCGTGACATGCGCCTGCTGGAGCCCGTCCGCGCCGCGATTGTCGATCTGGTGGAGTTGGAAAAGGAGCTGGTGCGGCGCAAGCGGGAGGGTGGCGAGTGACGCGCGCAAATCTGGCCGGGACAATTCCCGGCACACTTACTGCCGAGGTGTTGCGGCTGGCGCAGGCGGGGTTTTCCCGCGTCGAGATCTGCCAGCAGCTGCGTGGGCGCACCAGTTACCGGGCGCTGCAGGCCACTCTCTCCAACCTCACGCGGCGCGGGCACATGATGCCGCCCGCCCGGCCATATCGTCGCTATGGGGCGGAGCTGCGGCACATGATCCGTGCCGGGGTCCCGTTTGAGGATGCAGCACGCGCGCTGGGTGTGACCCGGCAGACTGTGGATGGGGCTGTCAACAGCTACCGCACAAAGGGGCAAATCTGCCCCGCTGTGACGCTGAGCATGGATGGCGCGTTGTGGGCGGTACTTGCGGAGCGGGCGCAGGCCATGGGCGAGCCGCCTATCGGCCTTGCAAACCGGCTGCTGGAGACGATTGCGCGCGATGACCTGTTTTCGGCGGTGATTGATGATGGGGAGGGCGGGGATGCTTGAGCCGGAAAAGCTCCTTTCCGGGCGGGTGCGGCTCTATTGCGGGGATAGCCGCGATGTGCTGCGCGCCCTGCCGGCGGGCTCTATCCATGCTGTGGTGTGCGACCCGCCTTATGCGCTGGTGAGCATCCGGCAACGGCTGGGCAAGCCCGGTGCGGCCCCCATCAAGCACGGGCGCGACGGGGCTTATGCCCGCGCGGCTGCCGGCTTTATGGGCAAGACTTGGGATACCGGCGAAACGGCATTTTCGGTCGATTTCTGGCGCGAGGTGTTCCGGGTGCTGGTGCCCGGCGGGCATGTGGTGGCTTTTGGCGGCACGCGGGCTTTTCATCGCCTGACCTGCGCCATTGAGGATGCGGGTTTTGAGATCCGCGACATGCTGCTGGAGCTGGCGGCGCTTGACCCGATTGTGGGGGCGTTCGTGGGCTCGCTCGATGATGCCCAGCTTTCGGCCTTCCTCCGCGTGGCGGACCTGTTGGGGATGGAGGGGGTGCTGGCGTGGGTTTACGGCTCGGGGTTTCCGAAATCCCATGATGTGGGGGATGGGCTGCGCGGGCGCGGTGCCGATGATGCGGCGGCGCGCTTTGAGGGCTGGGGCACGGCGCTCAAGCCCGCATGGGAGCCGATCTGCCTCGCGCGCAAGCCGCTGGCGGGGACTGTTGCGGCCAATGTGCAGGCGCACGGGGCGGGCGGGCTCAATGTGGATGGGTGCCGGGTGGGTGATGAGGCGTTGCGGGCGCAGGCCGCCGGGCAAGCCCAGCTTGGCGCTTTCGAGCGATCAGAAATGGTGACGCCAGAGCGCGTGGGCCGTTTCCCGGCGAATGTTGTTCTGGACGATTCCGCGGAGGTTGCGGCGGCATTCCCGGCGACCGCAAGCGGCAAGCCTGGCGTTATCGGCACGGGCCGCAATGACGGCGCGGCCTATGGTGCGGAGAGTCGCTCCCCCGGCACGCCGTCGACCGGCTATGGCGATGCCGGCTCCGCCTCGCGCTTTTTTTATTCTGCGAAGGCCGATGCCGATGACCGGATTGGCTCCAAGCACCCGACCGTCAAGCCGGTGGACCTCATGCGCTGGCTGTGCCGGCTGGTGACGCCGCCGGGCGGCGTGGTGCTTGACCCGTTCGCGGGCACCGGCACCACGGGTGAGGCCGCATGGCGCGAGGGGTTTGACGCGGTGCTGGTGGAGCGCGAGCCTGAGTATCAGGCAGACATTCGCCGCCGCATGGCGCTGTGCACCGCCGGGGCCATCACGCGCAAGCATGAGAGCCTGAAGGCGCGCGGCAAGGTGGCGGATGCCGGCCCGCTGTTTGGCGGGGAGGCGGCGGAATGAGCGCGCCTGATAACCTCAAGATCTACGTAGGTCTCCATCAGCCATCTGATGCCCGGCATTTTGAGCTGGCGTTTTTGTCTGTTAACCGCCTGCGCGGGCGAAAAAAAGCTGTTGGCGCGCGCGCATGGATCATGGATAGCGGCGCATTTACGGAGGTCTCTACTTACGGCGATTACCGTCATGGCGTTGAGGATTACGCCGCAGAGATCAACAGGTGGTCTTACGATGGCTCGGGCCTCGTCGCAGCTGTGGCTCAAGACTACATGTGCGAGCCTTGGATTATAGCCAAGACGGGCCTATCCATCGCGGATCACCAGCGGCTGACCATTGAGCGCTATGACGCCCTGTCGCCCTTGGTGAGCAAGACATACGTCATGCCGGTGCTCCAGGGGTATGCGGCCTCTGATTATCTGCATCATCTTGCGATGTATGGCGATCGGCTGGCGCATGGCGCTTATGTTGGCGTTGGGTCTGTCTGCAAGCGCAATGTCAATATTGCGCAAGTAGAGGAGATATTGCTGTCCATCAAGCGCGCCCGGCCCGATCTGCGCCTGCATGGATTTGGACTCAAGTTGACGGCGCTGTCGTCCTCGCTCGTGCGCGATGCGCTTGAGAGTGCGGATAGCATGGCGTGGTCGTTTGCAGCTCGCAAACAGGGTCGTAACGCCAACTGCTGGCGGGAGGCCCGCAGTTGGCTTGACCGTATAACAGCGCAGCCGGTCCAGGGCTGTCTGCCGATCTTGTTCGCGGAGGCGGCGGAATGACCCCCTCGGCAGATTTTGAGGCATGGGTGGCGGAGGCGCGCGCCGTGCGGGTGGAGGATGTGATTGCCCGCCGGGGCATTCCCCTGCGCCGGCAAGGCCCTGAGATGATTGGGCCATGCCCGGTGTGTGGCGGGCGCAAGCGGTTTTCGGTCAACGCATCCAAAAACATCTGGATATGCCGGGACGCGGGGCGCGGGGGAGATGCGATCGCGCTGGTGGAATATCTTGATGATGCCGATTTTCTGGGGGCATGTGAGACTCTTACCGGGCGCGCGCCGCCGCGCGGGGAAGGCCAACGCGCCAGCCCGGAAGAGCTTGCGGCGCGCGAGGAAGAGCGGCGCAAGCGCGAGGCGGTAGAACGGGCCAAGCGCGAGCGGGCCTCCAATAAATTCCGGGCTGATGAGCGCGACCGGCTGCTTGTGCACTGGCGGCATGGACTGCCGCTCAAGGGCTCGATGGCGGAGGTATATCTGCGCGAGGTGCGCAAGCTGGATGTGCCGGAGGGTGCGCATCTGCTGTTTGCGCCGGACCTGCCCTATTTTGGCGGGCAGGAAGAGGATGAGCGGGGGCGCAAGCGTCCGCGCCGCATCGGCTCCGGCCCGGCGATGCTGGCGGCGATTACCGATGGCGCGGGCGCGTTTCGCGGCCTGCACATGACCTGGCTCGATTTGAGCCGCCCCAAGGGCAAGGCGGAATTTGCGGACCCGGAGACGGGTGAGATTCTGCCCGCCAAAAAGTGCCGGGGCAGCGTGCTCGGCGGGCGCATTGTGCTGGTGCCGGCCGGGCGCGAGCCGCAGGGGCAATGCTCTGGCGAGGGGATAGAGACGACGCTGGCCATGTGGAGCGCGTTGCGCCGCAACGGCGGGCTGCCGGAGGGCTGGCTTTGGGCGGCGGGCATCACGCTGGGCAATTTGACCGGCAAGGCTGTGGAGACGGTGCGTCACCCGACCGAGGTGCGCGAAACCGCCAAGGGCCACAAGCGCGCCGTTAAGGTGCCCGGCCCGGTGCCGGACATGAGCGAGCCGGCCATGCCGGTGCCGGCAAGCGTGGCTGAGCTGGTGCTGTTGGCCGATGGCGACAGCGAGCCGTTTTTCACGCGCAACGCGATGGCGCGGGCAGAGGCGCGCCATGCGCGCGAGGGCCTGCGGGTGGCAACCTATTGGCCGCGCGTGGGCGCGGATTGCAATGACATGATTGGCGAGGATGCAGCATGAGCGGGCAGGGGGAGAGTGTGGCCGTGCCGGGCGCGCAGGCGCTGGCGGCGGGGTTTCACGCGGCGCGGGCGGGACAGGGTGTGCCGCCGGAGGTGGTGACGGAATCTGCCCAAGCGGAGGCGGAAAAGGCCACTGAAGCGCCGCCGGAGCCCCGGCTTGGCGGCTATAATGTGGGGGAACTGAACCGCGAATATGCGCTGGTGCTGATGGGCAGCAAGGCCGTGGTGATGCGCGAGCCGGGAGGCACGGTGCCGGTGGAAGATCAGCAACGCTTTATCACCGTGGATGCTTTCCGGTTGTGGAAGGGCAACACATTTACCGAGGTGATGGGCGCGAATCTCAAGGTTAAGGCGATGTCGCACGCGGAACGGTGGCTGGGTGACCGGGATCGCCGGGAGTATTCGGGAATTGTATTCTACCCCAACCCGGACGGGGCACAATCTCCGCGTGGCTATCTCAATCTGTGGCGAGGATTTGCTTTCATTCCAAAAGAAAAGAAGAACGGATATGCGATTTTCCGCGACCATTTGCTGATGAATGTTTGCGATGAGAGCGAGGAACTCTACCGCTGGGTGTTCGGCTGGTTTGCGCACATGGTGCAGCGCCCGCGCGAGAGGGTGGGAACCGCGCTGGTGCTCAAGGGGCAGATGGGCACGGGTAAAACCAAGATTGGCGAGGTGATGGGCAGCCTGTTCCCGGCCCATTATTTCGCCGTGGATGACCCGCGCTATGTGACCGGGCAATTCAATGCCCATATGGCCTCGTGCCTGCTTTTGCAGGCGGAAGAGGCGGTGTGGGCTGGTGACAAGGCGGCGGAAGGGCGGCTCAAGGGGCTGGTGACCTCCACATTCCAGATGATCGAAAGCAAGGGTGTAGACCCTATCCGGCTGGATAACTATGTGCGGCTGATGATGACCTCGAATGAGGAATGGGTTGTGCCTGCCGGGAAGGATGAA
Organism: Pararhodobacter sp.; assembly: GCF_034676545.1. Taxonomy (NCBI): domain Bacteria; kingdom Pseudomonadati; phylum Pseudomonadota; class Alphaproteobacteria; order Rhodobacterales; family Paracoccaceae; genus Pararhodobacter; species Pararhodobacter sp. Next base: position 25,753 of record NZ_JAUCBZ010000002.1, on the reverse strand, counting down.
CGAAGGTTTTGTGTGCTTGATGTTAACCCAAGGTGCGCGCAAAACTCTGATTATTTCCGGGAAATGGAGGAAGAGCTTGCCAATGGCGGGCGTGAGGCGCTGCTTTATGACCTCATGAATTTCGACCTCTCAGGGGTGAATTTGAGGCGTATCCCGCGCACGAAAGCCCTTCTGGAACAGAAGCTTGCAAGTCTCCATAGTATTGATGCGTGGTGGTATGGGCGGCTTGATGCGGGCGCGCTTACCCGTGGCGGGCGGCCTTGGGGCGGTGCTGTACCGATGCGGGTATTACATGACGATTACTTGCATGAGGCGGAGAAGGTCGGCTGGCGGCGGCGGGATAGCCCGGTCGCTTTCGGGAAACGCCTGCGCAAGCTCGCGCCGGAGGTTGTGCGCGAGCAAGGGTATGACCCTGAGGCAGGGCAGGCGGCGGCGCGGGAATGGCTGCTGCGCTTCCCGCCGCTGGAGGCTTGCCGCGCCCATTGGGATGCCACGATGGGGCAGGGCGATGACTGGCCATGCGGCAAGGGGCCTTCCGACGAGGGCGCAAGCTGAGCCGGTCCGGTTCATCTGGTGCAAATCTGGTTCAATAATACGCGAAATAAATCAAGGAGTTAACCAGATGCACCATTTGCACCAGATTTTTGCCCTCGCGTATGCACGTGAGGCGTGCGCGGGAAGGGGCTGACCGGGATTGGCAGCGGCGGGCAACTGCCGAAAAATCCGGTTCATCTGGTGCAACTGGTTAAGTTCAAGAAAATCAACGGAAATTGGCTGTCCAGATTTGAAATCATCTGGGGCAATCTGGAGCGGGGCAGAGCGATGAAACAGCGGATCGACATTGAGCATCTGGTGGCCTGGGCTTATCGCGACCAGATGATTGACCGGGTGGCGGGGCTGGTGGAGGCCCGCAATAGCCCCGCCAAGATGCGCAGCGCCACGGATGTGATGGTGAGCATTGCGGCGCTGGGCACGCGGGTGAGCAGCTCTCCGCGCCATGTGGTGGCACTGGGTGCGCGGGCGGCGGCGGATGCAGAGGCGGTGCACGGCGCGGTGCTGGCGCTGCCTGCCGAGGCCATGGCGCTGGTCATCTGCCACGGGCGCGGGGGCAGCCGCCCGCATTGGCATGGCCGTGATGCGGAGCGGCTGGTGCCGGATACGGATGAGGCGGGCCGGGTGCGCACGGTGCGCAATCTCAAGCGGACCCCGGTGATGTCATTGCTGCGGACGGTGGTTGACATGGAATTGGTGCACTTCTCCCGCGCGCAATATGGCCTGTGGTGGGATGCGCTGGATGGGCTGGCGGGCGCGCTGGACGGGCAACTGCGCGACCATGCCCCCGCGCCCCCGCAGGCGATGCGGGAGCCGTGGGAGGCCCCGGAACTGATCTATGTCGATTAGGGCGCGGATGGGGGTTGACGGCGAAAAAAACTTTGCGTACCTTCACCCACGCATAAAAGGGTTTCAGACCCCGCCCGGCATCCGCCGCGCGGGGTCTTTGCGTTGTGGGGTGTGTGATGGCGAGCAAGCCAAAACTCTTTCGCCCCGGCCATGCGCGCGACCGCACCGAACAGAACCGGGAGTATGACGCGCGGCGCGGCTCTGCGCGGTCACGGGGCTATACGTCTGCATGGGACAAGGCGGCGCGGGCCTATCTGGCGGCGCATCCGCTGTGTGCCTATTGCGGGCTGGTGGATCAGGTGGCGGCGGCGGAGTGCGTGGATCACCTCTACCCGCAGCGGGTCTACCCTGAGACATTCTGGCGCTCTGAATGGTGGGTGCCGTCATGCCATGCCTGCCACAATGGCTATAAGCAGGGCGTGGAGCGCAAGGGGCTCGCGGCGCTGGATGCGTTGGCGGTGCGCCTCGGTCGGCCTGTGCGACCGCGCTAGGGCATCTGGGGTGCAGGATGGCGGGGCCTGCGGGTCGCGCGGGTGTGACATTTCGGCCACGATTGGCCCCGTGGGCGGTAGGGGGGGGGCGGTCTGAACCTCAGGCCCCTCGCAGCCGGGACCGGCGGGCAAATCACTTCTTTTTCCGCGCGGAATTGGCGGAATTTATTTTTTATTCCAGATAGATGGAGGCGGGCATGGCGCGCGGAAGACGCGGTGATCCGCCGGAGGTGCAGGCCGCGAAGGGGCACCCCGGACGGCGCAAAACCAAGGTTGAAAAACAGATTGAGCGGTCGCAGCAACTGGCGGACTTGCTGGCGGCGGCCCCATCGGAATCGGGCGATGCGCTTTCGCCGCCCCGGTTCCTGGATGAGCGCTTTGCGCCGGCGCTGCGGGTGTGGCGAGACTATGCGCCAAGGCTCCAGAAGCTGAACCTTCTCGACCATCTGCACCGCTACACCTTTTCGCTGTTCTGCATTGCTGTCGGGGAGTGGGTGACCGCGAATGAGGACATCCTTGCGGATGGCTACTCCAGCAAGGTCAAGACGGTTTCGGGCGATTTCATGTGGCGGGAAAATCCTGCTGTATCGCGCCGGGATGCCGCCACGAAGATCATTTTCGAATTGTCAAAGCGCTTTGGGCTGACGCCGCTCGACCAGGCGAATCTGTTCAAAGAACACGCGGCCTCGCCATTGGGGGGCCTTTTTGGCGACCGTGCCCAGCCGGGGGCGGGGGAGCGGGGTGGGGAGGCGCAGGCCGCCGCGCCGCAGGCTGATGATGTGGTGGGGATGCTTGCTCGTATGGATGCACCGCCGCCGGGAACGCGAACGAATTAGCCATGATGGACAGCACCTCTACTGCCGCGATCCGCTTTGCGGCGGGAGGGTGTCTGTATCCGGAGCCGGAGTGGATCACGCGGGCGGCGGATGCCGAGGGTTATGAGTGGGCGCGGCTGGCGTGGGAGCGCGCCGCGAAGGTGCCGGGGGCATGGTATGATTCCGCCAAGGCGGATGCAGCCATTGCCATGTGGCCGCAGATTTTTCGTCTCACCGAGGATCGGTGGGCGGGCAAGCCCTTCCACCTGGTGTTCTGGCAGGAGGTGATTGTCCGCCTCTTGGTAGGCTGGAAAGCCCCGGTTGAGATTGTCGATGATGAGACGGGCAAGGCCACGGTGGCTCATGCCCGCTTGTTCCGGCGGCTCATGCTGTGGGTGCCGCGCAAGAACGGCAAGAGCGAGTTTCTGGCAGCTTTGTCGCTGCTGTTCTTCGCGCTGGACGGCGCTTTCGGCGGGCAGGGTTATTCTTTCGCCAGCACGGAAAAACAGGCGCGGACAGTATTTAACAAAATGAAAGCCATGGTTGGCTGGTCTCCCCAGCTCGCCAAGGCGATGAAGACTTATAAAGACACGATCTGGTTGCAGGAAAACCAGTCGCGCTTTGAAGTGTTGACTGGCAAAGTTGAGGGTAAGCATGGTCTCTCACCTACGGTTATCACCGGCGATGAGATGCACGAATGGCGCTCGACCACCATTGCCGACACGTTGCGGCAAGGTACGGGCGCGCGGCTCCAGCCGATTGAGCTGTATGCGTCCACGGCCGGGCGCAAGAGTGATGTGACCGGCTGGGGGCTGTGGGAAGAAACGCTCTCCATCCTTGACGGGCGAACGGAAGAGCCCGGCACGCTCGCCGTGGTTTTTGCGGTTGATGCGGAGGCGGACTGGCAGGATGAGGCGTTGTGGGCGCGGGCGAACCCCTCGCTTGGGCGTTCACCCACCATGGCGTTCCTGCGGCGTGAAGCCTCCCTTGCCAAGGATAATCCGCGCAAGGAAGCGACGTTCCGTTCTTACCATTTGAACCAGTGGGTGGATGCCAGCGTGCGTTGGCTCAATCTCGCCAAATGGGATGGGTGTAAGGGCGGGCGCTGGCAGGATTTTCCGCAGGAGCTGGCGGGGCGGCGCTGCTTTGCGGCGCTGGATGTGTCCTCAACACAGGACGTGACGGCGCTGTTGCTGCTGTTCCCGCCGGAGGATGGCGAGGCCAGTTACCGGCTGGTGTGCCGGTTCTGGGTGCCGGAAGCCAGCATCGAGCGGCGCGTGAAGAATGACCGGGTGCCCTATGACCGCTGGCGCGATGCCGGGGCTATGGAGACCATGCCCGGTGATTATGTCGATCAGGCATTTGTGCAGAAGGCGGTGCATGAGGCGCTGGCACAGTATGACGTCCAGCGGATCGGGTTTGACCCGTGGAACGCCCGCAAGTTGTACACGGATCTGGTGGCGGACGGTGTTGACGCGGACCTGTTCACGGAAATGCGGCAGGGCATCCGCACTCTTGGCGAGCCCAGCCGGCATTTTGAGGGGCTGGTCTATGCCGGTCATCTCGACCATGGCGGGCACCCGGTGCTGCGCTGGATGGCCGGTAATACCGAAGTCCGGTTTGACGAAAACCTGAATTTCATGCCGTCGAAAAAGACTTCGGCGGAAAAGATAGATGGCATCGTTGCCGCCGTGATGGCGACGGGCCTCGCAATGGACGGTGCGCCGGATGATGGCGGGCTGGACGATTATCTCAAGAGCATGGCGGCATGAATATACTGCGCAAGGCGTGGGATGCGGTGTCGCGCCCGTGGCGTCTGTCTGATGACTACATCCCGCGCGGCGGACTGATGAGCCATGCCGGGGAGGCGATCTCTGAGGACGGGGCGCTTGCCCTGTCCACGGTCTGGGCATGTGTCAATCTGCTGGCGGGCACTATTGCCGCCATGCCTCTGGATCTCCAGCGGCGCGGGCCGGGCGGGGCATGGGTGGCGGATGATGCGCACCCGTTGGCGCGGGTGCTGCGCGACAGCCCCAATGCCGACCAGACGCCCATGGATTTTTGGGAGTATATGTGCCTGTCCCTCGAATTGAGGGGCAACGCCTATGCCCGGATTGAGCGGAGCGGTGCGCGCATTGTGGCGCTGGAGCCGGTGCCGCCCGGCGCGATGAGCGTGCGGCGGCTGGCATCCGGGGCGCTGGAATATCGCTGGTCGGATGCCGGCAAGTCTTATGTGTGTGGCGCAAATGAGATGTTTCATGTGCGCGGTTTTGGCGGGCACCCGCTGGGTGGGTTGAGCACGCTGGCGCACGGGCGCAACACGTTCGGGCTGGCTTCCGCGATTGATCGCACGGCAGGAGGGTATTTCCGCAACGGCTTGCATGCGGCGGTGGCCATCAAGTTTGACAAGTTTCTGACGGCCGAACAGCGCGCGATTGCCGATGCCGAGATGGTGGCCAAATATATCGGCGCGCAGAATGCCGGCAAACCGTTCCGCCTCGAGGGCGGGGCCGCAATCGAGAAAATAGGCATCGACCCTGAAGATGCCCAGATGCTGGAGAGCCGGGCTTTCTCGGTTGAAGAGATCTGCCGGATTTTCGGGGTGCCGCCACACATGGTGGGGCACACCTCCAAAACCACGAGCTGGGGCGCGGGGCTTGAGCAACAGGTGCTCGGCTTCCAGAAATTCACCTTGCGTCGTCGCCTGAAGAAAATCGAACAGGCCATTCGCAAGCAGCTTTTGAGCGCCGCAGACCGGGCGGCGGGCCTGAGTGCGTCTTTCAACCTTGAGGCGCTGTTGCGTGGGGATAGCGCGGCGCGGGCCTCTTTCTACTCCACGCTTCTAGGCTCTGGCGTCATGACCATCAATGAGGTGCGGGCGCTGGAAGGTCTGCCGCCTGTGGCGGGGGGCGATGTGCCCCGGATGCAGGTCCAGAATGTGCCGATTACCGAGGCGCGCGTGCCGGAAGAATTGCGGGGCCACAATGGTGGGCCGCCGCTGGATGAAGATGAGGCGGCGTGATGGAACGCAATAATTATGCCCTTGAAGTCAAGTCGCTAAGTGAGGAAGGCGTGATCGAAGGTTACGCCTCCATCTTCGGGAATGTGGACAGGGGCGGTGACAAGGTTGCGCCTGGCGCTTTTGCCGATGGCCTGCACCGCGCCCGGCAGGGCGGGCGCTCCATCAAGATGCTGTGGCAGCACAACCCAGACCAGCCTATTGGGGTTTGGGACGATCTTGCCGAGGATAGCAAGGGCCTGTGGGGGAAGGGGCGGCTCGTGATGGAGGTGCCCAAGGCGCGCGAGGCGCACGCCTTGCTCAAGGCCGGGGCGCTGGGTGGGCTCTCCATCGGCTACCGCACCTTGCAGGATGAGCCGGACGGCAATGCCCGGCTGCTGAAAAAGCTCGACCTTTACGAGGTTTCCCCCGTCACTTTCCCCATGAATGAGCGGGCAAAGGTGACCGCCATCAAGGCGGATGGGGTGGGCGACCTTGTTGACAAGCTGGCAGCCGGGGAGCGGCTGACGGAGCGTGAGTTTGAGCGACTGGCCAAGGGACTTGGCCTCTCAAACTCGCAGGCGGAGCGTGCCGCGCGCATCCACCTGAAGGGGCAGGGGGAGCCTGCCGGCGCGGTGAAAAGTGATGATGAGGCCCGTGCATTTTGGGCCGCGCTGCGGGGCTGACGCGCCCCGCCCCTCTGACAATCTGGAGAACATTATGCCTGATGAGACCAAATCTGCCGCGCAGCTCGCGGCGGAAACGAAGGCGGCTTTTGAGCGCTCTGTGGACTCGGTGAAAGAGATTGCTGAAAAGGCACTTGCCGAGTCCAAAAAGGGCAATGAGCTGGCCGCCTCGTTCAAGGAAAAGGCTGATGAAGCCTTAACCGGCATGAATGCGCTGAATGAGCGTATGTCTGAAATGGAGCAGAAGTCCGCCAAGGCGGGGCGGGGCGGTGATGAGGCCCCGCAGTCGCTGGGTGAACAGTATGTTTCCAGCGAGGAATATAAGTCCTTTGTAGGGAGCAACTCGCGCAAGGGTATGGCCCCTCTCCAGCTCAAGGCCGATATTACAACGGCGGCCTCGGGGGCCGGGGCTGTGGGCGCGGCAATTGCACCGAACCGGCTTTCCGGCATTCAGGAGCTGCCCCGCCGTCGTCTGGTGATCCGCAGCCTGCTTTCGCCGGGGCGCACCGATAGCCCGCTGATCGAGTATGTCCGGGAAAAGGGCTTTACGAACAACGCCGCCGTGGTGGCGGAGGGCGCGAAAAAGCCGCAGTCGGATATCGAGCTGGAAGATATCCAGACCTCGACAAAGACGATTGCGCATTATGTCAAGGTGTCGAAGCAGGCGCTTTCCGATGTGTCGCAGTTGCGCTCCCATATTGATGGTCGGCTGCTGTTCGGGTTGCAGTCGAAAGAGGATCAGCAACTCCTTGCGGGCGATGGTGTCGGCGGGAATATGCTGGGTCTCATCCCCCAGTCTACGGCATTTGCCGCGCCGATTGAGATTGAGGGCGCGACCCGCCTTGATGCGCTCCGGCTTGCGATGCTTCAGGCGGCTTTGTCCGAGTATCCTGCCAGCGGCCATATTCTCAACCCGATTGATCTGACAGCAATCGAGATGCTCAAGGATACGCTGGGTCGGTACATCATCGGAAACCCTCAGGGGGGCATGTCTCCCACGCTGTGGGGGCTGCCGGTGGCGGAGACCACATCCATGGCCGCCGGCAAATTCATGACCGGATCTTTCGATCTCGCGGCTCAGATCTTCGACCAGTGGCAGAGCGTCATTGAGGTCGGGTTTGAGAATGACGACTTCACCCGCAACAAATTGACCATCCGCGCGGAAGAGCGTCTGGCGCTGGCGGTCTACCGGCCTGAGGCGCTGATTTATGGCGATCTTCTGCCGGTGGCTGGCGGCGAGGGATAAGGGCAACGGCCGGGCGGGAAACTGCCCGGCCTTATTTTGGAGCAAGGCGATGACAGTGCCGTATCGGGTTGTGCCGCCTGCGGCGCTGCCGGTGAGCCTGAGTGATGCCAAGGCGCATCTGATTGTTGATCATGGCGACCATGACGCGCTGATTGAGCGGCAAATCGCGGCCGCAACAGACATGCTGGATGGATACCACGGCAAGCTGCACCGGGCGCTTGTGCGCCAGACGTGGCAGGTGGATTTGCCCGGCGTGCCTCCCGGCGGGGTTATCCGCCTGCCTCTCGGTCCGGCCATATCGGTGGACAGCATCATGTACCGCGACCGTGCAGGGGCGGTGCAGACGTTGCCTGCGGCGGACTATTCCGGCCCGGTTCTGGATGGGCTGGGACCGTTTGTGCGGGTGCGCAGCCGGCCGGATCTTGGGCCGTGGGATGACGCTGTGATGGTGCGTTTTACATGCGGCGCGGGCGCGCCGGAAGACGTGCCGGCGCTGATCCGGCAAGCGATCCTGTTGCTGGTTGGGCATTGGTACGCGCAGCGAGAGGCGGCAGGCGATAGCCTTGTGGAGGTGCCTCTCGCGGTGAGCGCAATCATTGCCCAGTTTGTGAGGCCGCTGTGATGCCGTGGGTTCGTTTCATTGATGATTTTGACTGGCGTCCCTCGCCATCTGTCATCATCGGTTACCGCGTGGGCATGGTGCTTCTGGTTACAACCCCATGCGCCCGGCTGGCCAAGGCAAAGAACAGGGCGGTTGCCGCCACATCAGAGGAAATAAAGGATGCCAAGGGCGGGCGATCTGAGGTTCCGGCTCCACTTTCAGAGCCGGGGGGCGGGGAGTGATGGCTTTGGCACGGCTGTAACCGGGCCGTTCGAAACCCGCTTTACGGTTTCTGCCGGCATGGTTGCGAAGGTGGGTGGGGAAAGTGTCATGGCCTCGCGCCTTGCTGGCACGCAGCCCTATGTGGTGACAGTGCGCCAGTCATCGCAAACCCGGCAAGTGACAACAGACTGGCGCATGGAAGATGCGCGCCAACCGGGGCGGATTTTCAATATCCGGTCAATTCATGACCCTGACGGGCGCGGGGCATGGCTGGATATGCTGGTGACAGAGGGGGTTGCGACCTGATGGCCAAGATACTCAACCTCGCCCGGCTGGAGCGCAAGCTGAAGCGTCTACCGGCAACAACGCAGGCGACAATCCGGGCTGCCATGGAAAAGTCCGCAGATGAGATTGTCGCACTGGCGCGCCGGCTGGTGCCGGTGGATGACGGCGCGCTGCGGGATTCAATCGGCTGGACATGGGGCGCGCCGCCGCAGGGGGCGTTGACCCTTGGAAAGGTGGCGCGATCCGCAATTGGCAAGGGGCTGACTATCACGGTTTATGCCGGTGATAGTGATGCCTTCTATGCTCGTTGGGTGGAATTCGGGACAAAGGCAAGTGCGGCACGCGCCTCAAGGCAGGATTCCCGGTACAAACGCACGGCGGGTGTCATGACAAAGGAATATGGGGCGCACGCAGCTACGCCAGCCCAGCCCTACTTTTTCCCGGCATACCGGGCCAACCGTAAAACCGCCAAGGCGCGCATTCGCCGGGCCACACGGCAGGCGGCCCGCAAGGTGGCCGCCGGAGGGTGAGTTATGACAGACCCGCTCTATGAGCTAAAAGCGGCCATTATCACCACCCTGCGCGGCGATGCGCGTGTATCCGGCTTTGTGGCCAGGCGTGTCTATGATCGGGTGCCGACCGGCGATCAGGCTCCGCCATCGCCCTATGTTTCCATGGGGCCTTTTGATGGCACGGAAGACAGCGCCGATTGCATTGATGGGCTGGCGGTGAGCCTGCAAATCGACGTGTGGTCATGGGGCGACGGCGAGGCTTACAGCTCGGCGGAATGCAGCAAGATTGCACAAGCCGTGCGCCGCGCCCTGCATGACCGGGAATTGGCGCTGCCTGCGGCGGCGCTGGTCAATCTGCGGCATCGCATGACGCGGATCATGCAGGCGAGCGATGGGATTACGAACCATGGCGCGCTGACATTTGAGGCCACCCTAGAGGGGTGAGCCTGTGAGACTTCCCTTTGCAACATGCCCGGCACTGCCGGGCTTTTTTATTGGAGAACACCATGGCCCAGCCGACCACCATCAAGGGCGGGAAAGTCGTTGTCACCCTCGGCAACGATGCCACCCCTATCGTTTATTCCGCTCCCTGCGGCTTCACGTCCAAAAGCGTGCAACTTGATAAGGCTCTGGGCGATACCCTCCTGCCGGATTGTGATGACCCGGACGCCGTGGGCTGGTTGGCACGCGATGCCGAGAGCCTTTCCATGAGCGTGAGCGGTGAAGGCGTGCTCGCGGAAGAAAGCGTGGAAAAGTGGCTGGATGCCTTCCACGATGCCGACTCCGTGCCGGTCAAGGTTGTGATTACCTTCCCGACGAAGAGCATCACCTATACCGGCAAAATGCACGTTTCCAGCTTCAGCTTTGAGGCTCCACAGTCTGGTCGCGTGACCAGCTCCGTGGAGATGCAGAGCGACGGCGAAATGGTGCGGACAGTGGCGTGATGAGCCGGGACGCGCGGATTGATTTTGAATGGGCGGGGGGCTTTCGGGCCTTCCGTCTGGGCTTCGACCAGCTTGTTGAATTGCAGGAGGTCTGCGGGGCCGGGCCGCAGGTTGTTCATGAGCGGCTGATCGGTGGCGCATGGGGGGTGGCGGATATTTCCCATGTGCTCCGGCTGGGGCTGATTGGCGGCGGCCTTTCCCGAGAGGCGGCGCACGCATTGGTGAAAGAGCATGTGGAGGGCTCACCGCCGGTTCAAAATCTGGTGTATGCGCAACTGGTTCTCGGGTCCGGGATCATGGGCGCGCCAGATGAGACTGTTGGGCAGACGGGCGGCGGCGAGGGTGATGCGGACCCGTTGCCAGACGGGAAAATCCGCGTTGCGGATATTCTCGGGGCTGCCGCAGTGATGGGCTTCACCCCGCAAGAGGTGGGAGAGATGAGCCTGTGGCAGTTTCTGGCGGCGCTCGACGGCTATGCCAAGGCGCATGACCCGAAATCCGGGCAGAAGCTCAAGGCCGGCGAAAAGGATGATCTGTGGGAGATGGTGCGGGCGTGGTGATTACTTCACGCCGCGCATGATGTTCCCGCGCATGTCAATGCGGACCCGGAACCCGTTTTCGCAGTCTGCAAAGACCTCTATCCCGTCGGGCGGGATTGAGCGCAGATTGGAATGGTCGGCTGCATAAACAACATCACACCGCCGGTCATTTGCCGCGATGAGCGCAGCCTGTTTGCGCAGTTCCATCATGCGCCCGTGGATGATCTCTTCCGGGTAGTTCTCAAACAGCTTTGGCCAGTTCTTCCGGTCATAGGGCCGCAAGGTGTCTGGCGCGATCTTCGGGTGCAGGGGCGCGTCCTCTGCGCCCGCTTTTTTCATGGGCATTCCGGCGCACGCACTGATGGCGATGGCCAGAGCGATTGCCCACTTCCTCACCATTTTGACATTCCAGAGAGATCCCATGGCAACCGATGTTGAGAAGCTGGTTGTACAGCTATCTGCTGATATGAAGCAATATCAGCGCGAGATGAACCGCGCTGCCGGCATTGCCAACGGGCAGGCCCGCAAGATTGAATCCCGCTTTATCAAGAGCGAACATAACCTGAAGCTGATTGGCGCGGGGATGGCACGCGGGCTGGTGGCGCCGCTTGGTGGCGTTGCTGCCGCGCTTACGACAAAGGAAGTCCTTTCCTATGCCGATGCCTGGACGCGGGCGAAAAACTCGCTGGCTGTTGCCGGTGTGGTGGGGGCGGAACAGGTTGCGGTTCTGGAGCGGCTTTATACGCTGGCGCAACGCAATTCCGCGCCATTGGAATCTCTTGCGGATGTTTACGGCAAGGCAGCGCAGGCGCAGGCGGAGCTTGGCGCGAGCACGGAAGACCTGACGCGGTTTTCCGATGTGGTGGCGATGTCGCTGCGCGTGGCCGGGAAAAGCGCGGCGGAAGCCTCGGGCGCGCTGACACAGCTTGGCCAGCTTCTGGGCTCTTCTCGGGTGCAGGCGGAAGAGTTTGGCTCGATCATGGAAGGATCGCAGCCGCTGCTGATGGCCGTTGCCCATGGCATTGACGCTGCTGGCGGTTCGGTTTCCAAGCTGAAGCAGCTTGTGAATGAGGGTGCTGTTTCCAACCGGGACTTTTTCGAGGGTGCGCTGCGGGGGTATGGCAAGGTGGCCTCCATGGCCGCCAATTCTGCCCAGACCATAGATCAGGGCATGACCCGTATCCGCAATGCCTTCATGAAATATATCGGCTCGACAGATGAGAGCCTTTCGGTTTCGCAGCGGCTTGTGGCAGGCCTAAATGGCCTCGCGGACAATTTTGAGCAGACTGGCGACGTGGTTTTGAAGGTGGCCGCCATCATTGCCGGGGCGCTGGTTGGCCGCGCTATAGGTGGCATGATTTCAAATTTGGGCCTTGCCACAACTGCTGTGATGAAATTTGCGGTGGCCTTGCGGTCCGCGGCTGGCATGAGCGGCGTGGCCAAGGCCATTGGCGGCTTGACGGCGGCGGCTGGGCCATTGGGGGTTGTGATCGGCGCGACCGCAGTCGGGGCGCTAGCGCTGTTTTCCGCGACTTCCAGCGAGGCTAGTGCCGGCGCGAACCTTTATGCGGAAAGCCTGCGGAATGTGGAATCCGCAGCGAAGGGGGCCGCGGCCGGTATTGAAAAGAGCACGGCCTCCATCCAGTCGCGGACGGTCAACGCCTTACTCAACGCAGTGAAGGTGAGCGAGGGGGAGGTTAAGAGCACCATTTCGGATCTCTCGCGGGCCTTTGATACGCTCTTGGATAAAGAGCGGGGCCGTGACCTTGTGGGCATGGGCCGGATTGATGATGGCACGGAAGACGAATTGCGGGCCCTGCGTGTGGGGCTGGATGATGGTTCGGTCAGTGCGGAGCGTCTTCTTGACAGGATTTCCGCAATTGCAAATGCCGACTCTGGCATGCAGTGGCTGGTTGATGAGTTGCGGGCTTTTGCGGAGCGGGCGGCACATGCAAAGACGGCTTCCGAAAATCTCTCGGAAGAGTTGAAAGCCACGCCGGGCGGTGAGTTTGCCCGCCTGACACGTGAGTTGCAGGTCGCGGATGCAGCTATAGACCGGACACGTGAAAGGCTCCTGCAATATATAGATGCAGCGGCGCGGGCGGCACAAAACGCCAATATTCTGCCGCCCGATGCTGTGGATCAGGTGAATGATCTGCGCGACGCGCTTCAGGCGGGGGAGGTTTCCGCCGATGACGCGCGCGGTGCGCTGGAAGCTCTTGGGCGCGCCCATCCCAAATTCGGGGGCTGGGTTGCAAATCTGGCGCAGATGCTCACCGCTCTTCAGGACGTGACAGGTGCGGCCAATGATACCCGCGATGCTCTGTCCCGTTTGGGGCAGGGTGCACCGCTGATGGATGACGCTGTAGCCGCATGGAAAGAGGCGAGCGCCGCAGGCAAGGATTTCATGGCGGATCTGGCCAAGCGCAATTCCATGACGCGCGAGGCGATCGACCTTGAAAAGAAGATTGTGGACCTGCGGAAAGAGGCGAAGGCACGCGGGGCCACCAATCTGACTGATGCCGATTTTGTGCGGCTGGCGAAAGAGGAATTGGCCGCAGAGATGCGCCGTGGGTCAGAGGGCAAAAAACAGAAGGAGGAGCGGGCGGATGAATATCAGCGCGCGCGCGAGGATATTCAGCGCAACATTGCTGACATGGAGCTGGAGATTTCCGTGTTTGGCAAGAGTGCCTATGCCATCGAATTCGCGCGGGCAAAGCAGGAATTGCTGAACGCGGCAAAGGCAGCGGGCCGGGCGGAGACGGCGGACCTGATCGCGGAAGTGGAGCGCGAGGCGGCGGCCTATGCCACAGTGGCGCAGCGGATGGATGAGGCCGGGCAAAAGCAGCAAGACAATCTGGATTTGCAGCGCGAGCTCGGCAATCACACCATGACCTCGCTGAACGCTCTGATCCGGGGCACCAGTTCTTGGAATGACGTACTGGGGGATACGCTGGATCTGCTGGGGCAGATGGTTCTGAAGGCGGCGCTACTCGGTGAGGGGCCTCTCGCTAGCATGATGGGCGGCGGAAAGGGCGGTCTGCTGGGCACATTGATGGGTGGCTTGACCGGCGGTGCGGGCGGCGGCTCCATTGGCCTGTATTCCAAGGGCGGGCCTGTTCATGCCGCCACTGGCGGGCGCATTGCCGGCCCCGGTACGGGCACTTCTGACAGCATTCCTGCCATGCTCTCCAATGGGGAATATGTGGTGAAGGCGACGGCTGCGCGGAAACATGCGGCCCTGCTTGATGCCATCAACAGCGGCTCCATGCGGTATCTCTCAACCGGGGGCGTCGCGGGGCGGGTGCGGGCGGTGCAGGCAAATTCTGCACCGGGGGCACCCATGAGCATCAGTGCCCCACTCCATATCGACGCGCGAGGCGCGAACATGACGGCGGAACAGATGCGGGCGGCGGTGGCTCCCATGTTTGCGGAGCACACGCGGCAATTGCAACAGGCTGTGCCGAGCTGGGTCGAGGCCCAGCGCGGGCGCACCATGATGGGGCGGAGAACCTGATGGCGATAACCATTCCGCGCCCGTTGCCGGATCTGCGCTATGTGCGCTCGCAGATGACGCTGGGGCGGGCGTTGTCTGTCAACTCTCTCGCCAGCGGGGCGGTGCAGGCGGTGGAGAGCGGGGCGGCGTTGTGGCGGCTCTCGATCCAGACAGAGCCGCTGCGCTGGTCTGGCCGGCGGGCGCTCAATGCGTGGCATGGCTCGCTTGCGGGCACGCGGCGCATCCTCGGTTATGACTGGCTGGGCTCTTATCCCGTTGCTTATGGGGTGAGGGCGCTGGGGCTGGTCAAGGCCGGGGGCGGGGTTTGGGGCGGTACGGCAACGCTTGGGGCCGCGACCGCCACGACGCTGACCCTCTCCGGCCTGCCGGCTGGATACAAGGCCAGCGCTGGCGACAGGCTGTCATTTCCGTGGGCCGGGGTGCGGGCCTATCATGAGATTACCGAGGCCGTCACCGCCTCGGCAGCGGGCGTAATGACGGTGACGGTAGAGCCTGCCGTGCGGCTCAATCCCGCCCCGGCGGCCGGGGCCGTGGTGGCGCTGGTGCGCCCGGCCTGCATCATGATGATCGTGCCCGATAGCTGGCAGTGCGACGAGAGCGGGCCGCTGGGGTCTGCCTCATTTGAGGCCGTGCAAGTCCTCTCCTGACATTGAGGTGACCCGATGCGGGCATATGATAGCGCCACGCTGGCCTTGCTCGCCAGCGGGCGGATGGTGACGCATACCCTTGTGCAATTTGATTTTGCCAGCGGCACCTATGGTTTTTGGGATGGCGCGGGGAAGCTCACCTATGGCGGGCTGACCTATATCGGGGCCGGCGCGCTGATCGGCATGGATGAGGTGACGCTGTCCGGCAGCCTTGAATCCACCGCGCTGGGCCTCACGCTCACCTCTATCGCCAATAGCGACCTGACGCCGGACACCCTCGCCAGCATCGAGGCGGAGCAATATCACCGCCGGCCGGTGACGCTGCGGCGGGCCTATATCCATCCCGATACACGCGCGCTTGTCTCGGTGCAGCGGGCGTGGCGCGGGACTGTCGATCAGGTCACGCATGAGGATGCGATAGGCGGGCAGGCGGTGCTCAAGATCACCTGTGAGAGCGTGGCGCGCGATCTGACGCGCAAGGGGTGGCGGATCTATTCCGATGTCGATCAGCGTCGCATTGACCCCACAGATGGCGGGATGAAGCACGCCACGCTTGCGGGCGCGCAGCGCACATGGTGGGGGCGGTTGCCGGGGAGTCAAAAGAAGTGAAAGATTATATTTATTATACACTTTGCCTTGTTGTCGTTGTCATTGTTTATTCGCCAGTATTGGCGGTAATGTTTGCATTCGCGGCCGGGTTTTTTAGTCTTGGTATTTTCTTCTTGCGACTGATTGGGGTTATGTGATGCCCCGCCCCGCCGATTGGCCAGAGCGCCTTTACGATGTGATTGCCGCCTATCAGGGCGGCATTTTTGTTTGGGGGCAGCGGGACTGCTGGCGGCTCACCATGGATGTGGTGCGGGCGGTATCCGGGGCGGAGCCCTATGCGGATCTGCCCGCCTATGACAGCGCGACCGGCGCGGCGCGACTGCTGGTGGAGCGGGGCTTTTCCGGCATCGGCGATGCGCTGGCGGCGGTGCTGCCAGAGGTGCCGCCCAGCCTCGCGCAGCGGGGCGATGTGGGTGTGATTGATGAGGATGGCGGAGAGGCGGGCGTCGTGGTGATCGGCGCTGATGTGCTGGGCATGGCCCCGGCCGGCCTCACGCGTACGCCGCGCGCCCGGCTTAAGCGGGCCTATCGAGTGGGATAATCTGACATGCCGTTTATTGCGCCTGCCATTGTCGGAGCGGTGGGCCTCGCCGGTACTACGGCGGGGGCCGTGCTCGGCGGCCTTATCAATGTGGGCATTGCCGGCGGGCTCGCCTATGCCTCGTCTGCCCTGAGTGGCAAGACGGGCACAACGGCGCAGACCGGGGTGCAGACCGACTTGCGCATGGGCGGCGGCGTTGCGCGTGGCGGCTCTTACGGGCGCGTGGGGACGGCCGGATTTCTGGCTTACTCCAATAGTTTTGCCGACAACAACAACATGCTCGACCTCGTGCAGGTGCTCGGGGACGGGCCGCATGACGGGCTTGACGGGGTGTGGGTGGCCGGCAAGCGCCATGCCGTGACCCGCATTGGCGGCAATGCCTGGCGCACGGATTATCGCGTCGAGGGGGTGATCGGTGCAACCGGCATCTCTTATCTGACCGTGGTGCTGTGGCACGGCTATTCCGACCAGCCCGCCTCTAACGTGCTGGTCAATTATGCAAATCCTGCCGGGCGCTGGACGGCGCAGGATCGGCTTGCCGGCGTCTGCTATGCCCATGTGAGCGGGCTGTATGACGAGGAGGCATTTCCGGACGGCATCCCGCAATGCGTTTTCGACTTGCGCGGCCGCCGGCTGTACGACTGGCGCAAGGATTCCACGGTGGGGGGCTCCGGCGCGCATCGTTGGGCTGATGAGCGGACGTGGGAATTTTCCGAAAATCCCATCCTCCAGCTCTATAATTACCAGCGCGGAACGTGGCTTGGCGGTGAGCTGACCGTGGGCATGGGCGTTGCGCCCGCTGATCTCAACCTTGACGCCTATACGGCGGCCGCCAATGCCTGCGATGAGCTGGTGGCGGAGAGCGATGGCAGCACCGCGCCGCGCTATCGCTGCGGCACCTATGTGGCGGCAGATGAGGAGCACGCCTCCGTCATCCAGCGCTTTCTGGATGCGTGCGGCGGTGCGCTCTATGAGAGCGTTGGGGCATACAGCCCGCAGGCCGGGGTGGCGCAGATTGTCACCTATCCGACCATCACCGATGGCGATCTTGTCTCCGGCCGTCCGGTGCGGTTCGCGGCGCGGCGGCCGCGCGCGGAGCTGACAAACGGGGTATTTGGCAGTTTTTCGGACCCCAAACAGCAATATGAGCTGATGGCCTATGCGGCCCGCACCTCTGCTGCGGCGGAGGCAGCGGACGGCGAGATTATCCGGGTGCAGGTGGATTATCCCTCCGTGCATCACGGCTTGCAGGCGCAGCGCCTTGCCCAGATGCAGTTGGGCCTTGCTCGCTTGCAGGCAACCGCCACCATCACGCTGGGCTTTAGCGCCGTGGTGCTGGAGCCGGGGGATTGGGTGCGGTGGAATAGCGCGCGCTATGGCCTGCGCACGTGGATGATTGCCAGCCTGACACAGCACGCGGACCAGACGGTGACACTTACCCTGCGCGAGATTGGCGCGGCGGCATATGCGTGGTCGGAGGCCGATGAGGGCACGGTGAGTGCCGGCGGCGTGCCGGGTGACAAGCCGACGCTGATCAATACCGTGCCGCTGATGAGTGTTGCCGCCACCTCGCTGGTGGGCAATGACGGCAACCGGCAGCCGGCCCTGCGGATCACCTGGGCTCCGATCTTGGATGCCACGGTGGATACCATCCAGATCGCCTACCGGATCAAGGGCGGCACGGGGGCGGTGTTGTCCGCGTCCAGCGCCTCGCCCAACTCCGGCGAGCTGCTGATCTCTGCCGGCGTGCAGGGCAAGACCACCTATGAGGTACAGGGCACCATTACGACCACCCCCAAGCGCACCACGGTGCGGACGGCATGGGCAGAGGTGACCACGGGTGACCTGACCGTGACGCCGGGGGCTGGTGTCATCACGGTGGAGATGTTCGAGGCGGGCTTGCGTGAGCAAGTGGCGACCGAGGGTCGGCAGGCTGCAGCGGAGTTCCAGGCGATTGCGGATGATATGGCGATGGCTATCGCCAATATCGACGCGGCGGCAAAGCTCAAAGCCGACAAGGTGTGGGAGGCGAGCAAGACCGAAGTGGAGCGCGTGGGCGTGCGCGTCGGCGCGGCTGAGGCCAGCATTGAACAGGAACGCACGGTACGTGCCGGAGAGACGGAAGCTCTGGCGCAGGAGACGCTCGCCATCAAGGCGGTGGCGGAATCGGCTAACGGCAAGGCGGATAGCGCTGCCCAGAATGTCGCCACGCTCACCACACAGCAAACTGCCCTTGCCGATGCGATGAGCTCAACCGGCCTCCGGATTGACGGGATTGAGGCAGAGGTGGGCGATGTGGCGGCGAGCGTGACTGTCACGTCCATGACAATGGCGGCCCCATCCGGCTTTACGGCGGCGTGGCAGGTGGGGGTCAAGGGCACAGCCGGGGCATCTGTCTATGGCGCGTGGATCATGGCCGTGAAAGGCACCGGGGCAAGCGCCACCTCGTGGACACGCCATTGTGCAGGCCGACCGCTTCAACGTCATGGGACGGGCTCGGCACACGGCTGTTGTTCTCGATCGATGCCGCTTCGGGGCGTGCCTATTGGAATGTCAACATTATCGCGCCGGGCTCCATCACCGCCGGGCATATAACTGTCGGGTCATTGGATGCAATCTCTGGCAATTTCGGGCGGATGGCCGCCGGGGTTCTGGAGGCCACCAACGGCAATATGATCATTGACCTCAATAACGCTTACATCATGGGTAAGGGCTGATGGTTGTTCCCCGTTATCTCCTTGATATGGCAAACGGGCAGTTTGTCGTGAGCCGGCCGGGATATGATGCCACATCCCCAAGCCTAACAGATGAGCAGACAGCATTTTCGACGCGGTGGAGTGAGACCCTAAACGCTGCCAGATACTCGTGGGATGCGACGATCAATGGGGCGGGCTGGATTACATACAACCCGCTTGACGTTCTGCCTCTAACGGCCTGCTGGCGTAGGCAAACCGCGCAGAACATCCCGAATTACAGCAATACAGGCACAATTACAGGGTACAATAGCGCCATTGTTACCTACACGAATACATCTGCAACGGTTGAGGGCGCGCGCATTAGCCCCCGCTCTAACGGCAACAATTTTGCCTATCTCAGCCTTAACAATCCGGCAGACAAGACGGATGACCGAGAGGTCGGCCCACTCCAGTGGAGATTTTTGTATGGGACGCATCCCACGCGTGGGCCCGGAATATTTATAGCCCGGCGTGGCTCGAATGTACTGACATGTCCTGATGACGATTTGCTGATAAATACCAGTCGATCCATGCTTCAGATCGCCGAGGCCGGTCGCTATAGCGCGATCCGGCGCGTAGTTAGCAAGCTCGATACCAATGAGTTGCAGCAAGGATACTCTGATATTGTCAACCTATCCGGAAGTTATCCGGATCATCCGCCGGTATTTGTAACATTCATCGGTATTGGGCAGGATAACGACAAGCCAAGCACCGTGCAGGTCCACTGGATTACAGACAGCAGCTTCCGGATACGGGTCTGGAATGAGCAGCGCTTGGGCAATTTCCCGGCTGTCATACCTATCCAGTGGAGCATCCCACGGCTCAACCCAACTATGCCCTCTACTGGATCAACTCTCACATGGCGTTGGCGGCTCAATGGCACTGATGGCCTGAGGGTAAGCAACCCTGACGTTGATGTGCGCACGGCGACCAATGCGCAGAGCATGTTCAGCTCAGACTTTCCGATGCTCCGCATTAAGGGGCGCGGCGTCATTGTCACGACAACAAGCAATCAAAAAGGTCTGCTTACCGTTCCTGCCCTTGATACGTCCTTGTGCCCTCTCATGTTGTTTTCGATTTATTACAATGGATCTTGGACATCATCGGTTGGATATATTTCCATATCTGGCGCGACGGCATGGATGGTCGGCAACAGGCAGATTGCCTTTGACATCAATTACTCCGGAACAACATTGCGCTGGGCAATCATTGATTTTGCGCAGTTGACGTAAGGATTAGCGATATGGCCGATTATTACGATACCGGCACGATCAGCGTGCCCATAAATGGCAAGACCGTCACGGGCACCGGCACCTCATGGGCCAACCTGATCCGGGCGGGGGATGTGCTGGAGATCGGCGGGCGGCAGATGCGGGTGGCGTCTGTCGAGAGCGCCACCAGTCTGACGCTCAAGCTCCCCGCACCGGCGGCGGCATCGGGGGCTTATGCCATCTGGTACAGCGCCCCCTCGCGCGCCACCGGGTTGCAGGCGCTCGATGACACGCGCCGGCTGATTGAGGCCTTTGAGATTGTCGCGGCCATGCGGCCGGAATATGAGGTGCACTCGGCAACGCTCAATGCCCCGCCTGCATCGCCAGTCACCAGCGACATGTATCTGATCAGCACCGCGCCCACCGGGGCGTGGGCTGGGTATGCCGGGCATGTGGCGCGTTGGACAGGCACCGGCTGGGCCTATGTCGCGCCGCAGTTTGGGGTGCGCGCTGTTGCAAGGGATACCGGGCTGCGATGGGCACGCAGCCTGACCGCTTGGGCCTTGAGCCCCGATCTGGTGTCTGCACTCGCGGTGAGCGGCAATCTGGCTGATGCGATTGGGTTGCTGCCAGACGTTCGTCTTCCCGCCCGGCTGGGGGTGGGCGCGACCACCAACGTTATCGCGGATAATGCTGACAACATCCTGCAGGTGCAGGGCTGGGGGATGCTTAATTCTGCGGTCATTAACTCGCCGGGCGAATTTACATTTACACAGTTTTGGGGCGTCCAGAACAACGGGTTCGTGATTGCGGTCCATCCTCAATCGGGGCGGGCTTACTTCCGTAATATCGGGGCAACCTGGCAAGCCGGCTGGACGCGTCTGCGGTGGACCGAGGCTGATCTTGATGGCCGCTATACACCATACGCCACCGGCTGGAATGGGCTGGGGTCTACACTATTCGCAAAGCTAAATCATCCCACCACAGGTTTGGCGGACTATCCGGGGACGCATATCTATCCCGCTCAGCTTAGTGCAACAGGCACTCCGTCTTCAAATCCCTCTCCAATTGGCAGCGGCACTTGGCGGCTGGTCGGTAGATCATACAGCACAGCGAATACTGACATGTACACAACTTTCAGGAGGGTTTTATGATTACGGAAAGCGCAGAAGACGACATTTCGAATATTGCTCCTGAAACCAACGCGGGCAGCGAGCCTGTGACTTATGCTGATGTTTCCGACCTTG
This sequence comes from Pararhodobacter sp., assembly GCF_034676545.1. NCBI lineage: Bacteria > Pseudomonadati > Pseudomonadota > Alphaproteobacteria > Rhodobacterales > Paracoccaceae > Pararhodobacter > Pararhodobacter sp. Next base: position 4,506 of record NZ_JAUCBZ010000002.1, on the reverse strand, counting down.
CATGGGCAAATGAGCAGCGCTCGGCAATAACTTGCCGGGCTGTGTTCCCCTTCATTGGCGACGCCCCCGTGCTTGTTGGTGTCGTGGCGCACGATCCCCATGCCCCATATATCGGCGAGATATTTGCGCGCGCTGTGGCAGGGGAGTTTGGCGAGATCGCGCCCTTTGTCCCAACCGCACCGCTGGTGCCGGATCGGGTATCAAGCCGGCAATTCCGGCTCCAGCTTTTGGGCATGGGCTTGCTGGATACGGTCGAGGGCTGGATTGATGCCCAGCCTCTGGCCACGCAAATCGCCTATCAGAGCAGCGCCACCTTTGAGCGGGGCGATGCGATGATGCAGGCGGGCTTTGATGCGCTGGGCTTTGAGCCGGCGCAGGTAGATGCGTTCTTCGTGGCGGCGGCGGGGCTGTAGCCGCGGCTATTTTAGTTCGCGCTTGGGGGTGCTCATGACGTGCTCTCTCGCATCTTCCGCAGCCAAATCCAGAAGATATGCGGAAACAGCCAAATTATACTGATCTGCGATAAGTTTTAGCTCTATCGCAAGATCACAAATATATTTGGCGGCATCCGATTTTGCGGATTGACCGGGCATGAGAGCGCTCCCTTTGAGTTTATACATTGCGCATAAGATGGGAATCATTCGCATGTCATGGTCTACGGACTATCGTCTACATTTTTATGAGATATTAGTCTGATCCTGTCGTGTGCCCGCCCCGGTGGCCGGGACGGGCGGGGGCATTACAGCTTGCGCCAGATCATCACCAGCAACAGCAGGTTGATGACGCCTAATCCAAGCTGCGCGGCTTCAATCGTCGTCATGATTTGCAACCTTTCTCCACGGGGGAAGGCCATGGCAGAGCGCAGAGCAGGCCAGCGCGATATAGAGCGGCGCACCCTGGCGTTTGTACTTGGTGATGGTGTCATTGCTGACGCCCAACTGCCGCGCCGCTTCCCGGCCTGATATGCCCCGCAGATCCAGCCACGCTTCGAAGTCTTCTGCGGTCATTGCCATGTCCCGACCCCTTGCTTATCTTGTGGAGGTGGAGGGAGCCTTTCGGCCCCCTCCGGTCTTCACTTTCTCCTTCTGGCGGTAATCAGGATTGCAATGCTGACCGCTAGTTGGAGAATTTGAAGGACCAAGGGAAGATATTCCATCCCCTGCCTCCTTTCCGGTCATCGCCCCTGACCGTGTGGGGTGGTTGGCCGAGCGCCTTCCATGTCCTGAATTTAGGACATAGCACCCCACATGTCAAATGAAATGTGCGATATTTAGGACAAATATTCTGATTTTGTCCTGATAGTATGATGCAGTACCCGCCTCGCGCGGGTTTTTTTGTGCCCGGCCGCATCTCGCGCGCCGGGTTTTTTGTTGCCCGGAGGCATCTCATGAAAACCATTGAAGTGCAGCGCATGCTCATTGCGCTGGGGTATGACCTTGGCCGGGCTGGGGCCGATGGATCCTTTGGCCCGCTCACCCGCGCGGCGGTGCGCCAGTTTCAGAGGGACCGCGACGTGGTGGTCCGCTGGCCGGGGACGGTGGGGCCGAAAACGGAATCGGCCCTGCTCACTGCCTATGCCATCAAAACCGGCAAGCCCGCAGCCCGGCCCGGCACCACGCCTCTGCTGCCATGGTTCGAGACGGCCGAACGCCTCAAGGGCGTAAAGGAGGTGGCCGGCAAGGGCAGCAACGCCACCATTATGGGCTGGGCTGCCCGGCTTGGCGGCTGGGTCAAATCCTATTTTACGGATGACGACATTCCGTGGTGCGGGCTGTTTGTCGCCCACTGCATCACCTCCACCCTGCCGGATGAGCCGATCCCCTCAAATCCGCTTGGGGCCAAAAACTGGCAGACCTTTGGGGCGGCCTGCAAACCCCAGCCGGGCGCGCTGCTGGTGTTCACGCGCGATGGCGGCGGGCATGTCGGCTTCTACGTTGGCGAGGATTCCACGGCCTATCACGTCCTCGGCGGCAACCAGAGCAACATGGTCAATGTCGCCCGCGTGGCCAAGTCCCGCCACATCGCCACCCGCTGGCCGAAGACTGCCCCGGCTCCGGCCGGCAGCGCCGTGCGCCTGACTGCCGGCGGCAAACTCTCCACAAATGAAGCCTGAGAGGCGACCATGCCCAACAAACCACAATCCTCTATCGGCCCCTCGAAGCTCGAATCGGCGCTGCTGAAGGCGGCGGAAAGCGCGGCCCTGCTCCCGTCTGTCCCGCTTGCGCCAGCTTATGCCCCCAAGGTGGCGGCGGCCATTGCAGAGGCAATGCCGGCTCCGCAAGCCATGGAAGCGCTGTGGCCGCAGCTGGCGCGCTATGCCATCGCCATTGGCGGCTCCATCCTTGTGGGGCGCGGGCTGGTGACGGCAGCCGATTGGGAGGTGATTGCCGGCGCAGCGCTGGCACTTGCCCCGCCGCTCTGGCGCACGGTGAGCACCTGGCTCGCGCGGCGCAAGGCATAGGGGCCCGCTGATGGCTGATCTCCCGCCGGATACCTACTTTGGCTTTCGCCCCTCACACCTGCTTGCGGGCGCGATCGGCGGAATCTGCGGGGCGCTGGCCAGCCCCAGCGGTTCGATATGGCGGCACATCACCATGGGCATCGTGGGCACGGCAGTGGCAGCCTATGGCACGCCGGTGGTGGCCCCCGTGGTGGCGCTCTATCTTGTCTCGCACAATGTCCCGCTGGGCTCGATTGAGGGGCCAACGGGATTTGCCCTTGGGGTGTGCGGCATGAGCCTGTGCAAGGTCGCGCTGCGCTGGGTGCAGATCTGGCGTGATGGCCCGTTGGCCAAACTGCCGCCGGCGGTGTGAGCCATGGCTGATGCACCAAAGAGCGGGCCGCGCGCCCGGGTGATGATCGTGATGGAGGATGGCGGGGTATTCCTCGCCATCACTCGCCCTGGCGAATCGGTGGTGCGGGTGCCGCTGTCACAGCGGGATTTGCTGCGGCTGGTGGGGGAGGCGGCGCGGGCTGTGGATGCCAATGGCGGGTAGGCAGCAAGGACGCCTGCGCAATGCCATTGCGGCATCCTTGCTGCCGGCTGATTTGTTTTACAAAACAAGCCGTAACATACTGATGTACAATAGAGCTGAAAGGTTGCGTTTTACACGCAACGCACTGAATTATAACGAGTTTTAACGGACTCTGACTCCGTTAATCTAGGTTCGAATCCTAGTCCCCCAGCCAATTGATTTTCCTAAACATTTTGCCTTTAATCAAAAGAACCAGATCGCCCACTTTGCAATTCACTTTGCAGAATTTGTGCCCGGTTTGTGCTCTTTGAGATTGGCCGCTGTCTCAAGTTTGAGGATTGCGGGCCTGGCCTTTCGTATGAGTCTCATAGCCGTGACAGCACGATGCGTGGTTGCGATCAGCGCGCCATATCCAGATAACATATGGTGTGAGAGCCTATAGCAGGTCGACGACCCGCCCAGCTTGGTCGATAGCACGGACGCGGCTGTCAGGATGCGTGCGCGCTACGGATTGCATTGCGATCAGAATATTAGCAGAAAGATTTTGTACGACCATGACCGTGGTCCAGTTGCCAGTCTTGTTCTGATATTGAACCTGAATCTGTTCTGTCACGCCCGTCATTGAGTATCCGTTCGTATAATCCGCCCATGCAATTTTAGATTGCATCAAAACGCAGTACAATATTCAGTTCCTGATGCTGGTGCAGTTTAATGAAGCAGGATGGCTGATTGCCCGCGCGGGAGTGGCCCACATGCTGATTACAGGAAAGCTGATAGAGGGCTTCCACCTCCATTTCGCCGTGCGCAATTTAGATCGCGGGCGTAAGGTAGAGAACTTGTAGCTGATTATTTATTTGCGTGTTCGCATGATATGCGCATGTATTGCGCAGCATATACGGCGCGTCCAGAGTGAGAAGGCAAAAATTCTTCTCCACCATAATACGAAGAAGTCAGGATTTTCTGTCTGATAGAGCCTGAAGTATCCCCTTCATGCGCTTTTCAGTTCGGCTGGCCCACGCTGGTATATGCAAAGCCGTGGCGGGAAATTTCATCCTGACGGTAGATATTGCGCAGATCTACCAGCACGGGGGTGCGCACCAGCGTTTTCAGGCGTGCAAAATCCAGAGCGCGGAACTGGTTCCATTCGGTCACGATCACGATCGCATCCGCCCCCTCCGCAGCCTCATATGGGCCTTCCGCGTAAGTGACGTCCTCCATGATCTGGCGGGCATTCTCCATGCCCTCCGGGTCATAGGCCGTCACCGTTGCGCCATGGTCGCGCAGGGCCTGGATGATCGAGATGGATGGGCTGTCGCGCATGTCATCGGTATTCGGCTTGAAGGTCAGGCCGAGAATGGCGATTTTCCGGTCGCGCGCATCACCGCCCAAAGCCGAGATGACCTTGCGGGCCATGGCGCGCTTGCGGTTGTCATTGATCGCGACGGTGGCTTCGATGAGGCGCATGGGGCTGTCATGGTCCTGCGCGGTTTTCACCAGCGCCAGCGTATCCTTTGGGAAGCAGGAGCCGCCA
>NZ_JAUCBZ010000001.1 GCF_034676545.1 Pararhodobacter sp. | reverse complement strand
TACGGAATTCTGCCGTATATTATCCCGGACGGCAGCCACGTCTAGAGCATGTTTGATGAACGCAGAGTCGGCTTGAGGATACACGCGGTCTTCGTTGTCTGATTCAGTGCTGCTGGTGATTTGCCAGGAGGTGATGATGGCAAGGAGCCTCAGCAGCGACCTTCGCGGTCGGGTGATTGCGGCGATCGAAGACGGTGTTTCGACGCGTGAGGCGGCACGGCGCTTCCGGATCGGCATCTCAACGGCCGGGGCCTGGCATCGCCGCTATCGCGAGACCGGCGAGACGGAGGCGCGCAAGCAGGGCCAGCCATCACGCTCGAAGCTCGATGCGCACGAGGCCTTCATTCTCGGCCTGATTGAAGATGCGCCGGACATCACGCTCGCCGAGATCGGGAAGCGTCTTGCTGCCGAGCACGGCGTGAACGCCGTACCCTCGACGATCTGGCTGTTCCTCGACCGGCGTGGCATCACGTTCAAAAAAAGACGGCGCACGCCGCAGGGCAGCAGCGCGCAGACGTCCTGCGCCGCCGCATAACCTGGTTCGATGCCCAGCCCGACCTCGATCCCGAGGGGCTGATTTTCATCGATGAGACCGCGGCCTCCACAAAGATGGCCCGGTTGCGCGGCAGGGCCCCATGCGGCCAGAGATGCCGGGCCGCCGTTCCCCACGGCCATTGGAAGACGACGACCTTCACCGCCGGTCTGCGATTGTCTGGCATGGCGGCACCGATGCTGCTCGACGGCCCGATGAACGGACCGGCCTTCCTCGCCTATGCCGAGCAGGTTCTCGCACCAGATCTTCGGCCCGGCGACATCGTGGTCATGGACAACCTGCCGGCCCACAAGATCAGCGGTGTGCGCGAGGCCATCGAGAAGGTCGGCGCGCGGCTCCTGTTCCTGCCGCCATACTCGCCCGACTTCAACCCTATCGAGATGGCTTTCTCCAAGTTTAAGGCTCTACTGCGGAAGGCCGCCGCCAGAACCGTCGATGACCTGTGGTCGGTCATTGCCGGCTGTCTCTCCACATTCACGCCTGAAGAATGCAGGCACTATTTCGAGGCCGCAGGATATGACCCGGATTAAGTCAAAAATGCTCTAGCTCAAACGCTCAAGGATTAAACGTCGAACATTGCGCGTCTTTTCATCCATGATCTTGAAGTCGCCACTCTCAAAGTAGCTCACGCAGAGCGCGTGCAAAGTCCCCTCTGCCGGCGGTTGCCGATCTACCCCACCCGGCTTTTCCGCCTGAATTTCAATTAAGCCATCCCGATAGGCCTCCCATAACGCATCCGTCCCATAGCTCTCTCGAATGCGGACCCTTGAGCTTCTGCCGGATTGGTGGCCACGTCGATAAGATCGTGCCCTGGAACCGGAGAGCAGAAAATGACAAGACGCATCTACAGCCGTGAGTTCAAAACCGAAGCCGTGAAGCTGATCACGGAACATGGCGTTTCAGTCGCCCAGGCCAGTCGTGATCTGGAAGTTGGGGAAAGCGTTCTGCGCCGCTGGGTGCGGGAGCAGGCTTCAGCGCCGGCAACAGCCTTTCCCGGCCATGGCCAACTTCGGGCCGATGCGGCTGAGGTTGCCGCCCTGAGGAAGGAACTGGCCCGCCTCAAGGCAGAGCGCGATATTCTCAAGAGGGCCGCCGCTTTTTTCGCGCGCGAGGCGATATGAGGTTCGCCTTTATCGCCAGACACCGCCACATCTGGCCGCTCACCTGACTGTGCAAGACGCTGGAGGTGTCCCGCTCAGGCTTTCATGCCTGGCTCAATCGTCCGCACAGCACCCGAAAGGGCCATGATGTCCGGCTCGTGACAGCCATCCCGGCAAGCTTCAGCGCTTCTGATCGCACCTATGGCGCCCGCCGGGTCTGGCGTGATGTGCTGGCGGAGGGCCTTTCCTGCGGGCTACACCAGATTGAACGCCTCATGCGCGAAAACGCCATGAAGGCCCGGCCGAGGCGGCGGGGAAAGCCCGGAGATAATGGCCACCGCGCGGTGATTGCCGACAATATCCTTGAGCGCAATTTCCAGGCCGATCTGCCAAACCGCAAGTGGCTGGCTGATTTTACCTCTATGTGGACCGCTCAGGGCTGGCTGTACGTCGCAGCTGTTCTGGATCTTTTTTCACGGCGCGCCGTGGGCTGGTCCATGAAGGCTGACCGGGATGCCTCGCTGGTGATGTATGCGCTGATGATGGCGCTCTGGCGGCGCGGGTGGCCCACCACCCTACTGCATCATTCCAACCAGGGCTCACAAGGCGGATTCAACCGGTCATCGCAACGTCGAGGTCTCGGGCCTCCTGCGCTACTGCAACGCCCCGGTCCGTCACCAGCCTCACGGCCTCGACTTTGAACTCGCGGCTGAACTTCCGTCTCGTCATATCTGCACTCCAGTTCCTTGGTCACGATCTTATCGACGTGTCCAACTAACCGGCAGAAGCTCAAAGCCCCTATCGCAAGGCCGAGGACGCGGCGGTCCTTCCCGCCATCCGGACCATTGTCAATGCGCGTCCAAACTATGGTTATCGACGTGTCACGGCCCTCCTCAACCGGGAACGCCGCGCCGCTGGCCTGCCGAGCGTCAACGCCAAGCGGGTACTGCGGATCATGCAGCATCTCGCCTGACGCTGGAACGCCATACCGCGCATCGTCCGGGCCGCACCCATGACGGCATCATCATCGCGCTTCGCTCGAACGTGTGCTGGTGCTCGGACCATCTGGAGATCCATGCCCGAAATCGCGAGGAGGTCCGTGTCCTCGTCGTACTGGATGCCTGCGACCGCGAGATCATCGCCTGGTCGGCGGTCGCGCAAGCCGGTGTCTCCGGTGAGATGGTCCGCGATCTGATAGTCACCGCCGTCGAGCGCCGCTTCGGAACGACCAAGGTGCCTCATCCGGTCGAATGACACTGCGACAACGGTAGCGCCTATATCGCCAGGGATACCGCTGACACGGCACGAGCCCTAGGCCTGACGCGGCTCTTCACGCCGGTCCGCGGCCCGGAATCCAACGGCATGTCGCAAGCCTTGGTCAAAACTCTGAAACGCGACTACGCTCGGATGGCAATCTTGCCCGACGCCGAGACCATCCTCGCCTTGCTCCCAATCTGGATCGAGGATTATTGGGAGGTCCACCCGCACTCAGGCTTGAAGTTCCGCTCCCCACGCGAGTTCATCAGGCGCAGTGCTTAATCCCAACCGCCGACTGGCCGGTCAAATGGGGTCAACTCCATCAATATCTCCCGGGCGTGTATCGTGCCCCTTGATGAGATTGCTGTAATAGGTGTTCATCAGCCGCAAGAGACCGGCAAGGTTCGCAGCCGTGAGCGTATGCAGGCGGGCACCGAGTCCAGGCGCTTCCGTTGTCATATCCGCAAGCACATCCGATATGGCCGCAGGCAGCTCCTCAAGACGGGTAGGTTCGATACGCGAGACGCTTTCGCGCGTACAAATGGCCGATAGCTGAATTATGTAAATACATACTCATAAATATGTTTTTCGAACAATCCAGAAAATATGGCCGATGCATTGACCGGTGCTCGGGGCGCTTTCCGTCTCGTCAGGTCATAGGCTGATTGTAGAGTATCCCAGCTACGAGATGCGCATGGGAGATGCGGCTAGAGCGCGGCCTCTTCGCTGTAATTAACGCGTAATTGAAGCATATGCGCTGCTGCCTGGAGACAATCATGAGCGAACTGATAGCGATTTCTGAACGCATTCTCATGGAAGAAGACATCAGGGTGATGTCTGAAACGGGAATCCCACATCACCTAAAATCCTGTCAAATCGAAAGCCAGAACCTGTCCAGACTGAACTTTCCGGGGTGGATCTTTGAGACATCCTCACTTGTGCGCAGCAAATTTGATGGTGCCAACCTGGAGGGCGCTCGATTTATGCGTTGTAGAGCCGGACACACCAGCCTGGAGGCCGCCAAGCTCACCGAAGCGATCCTGCGCAACAGCGATTTCAACAATACAAACTTCAGGCGGGCGAAGCTCAATGAAGCAGAAATTGTCGACTGCAAGCTCACAGGCGCCGACTTTTCCGAAATAGCTGCCCTGACCCTCAAGCTGGAGGGAAGCATTCTCTCGGCCGCGGCGCTGCCGGCAATGTCTTTTCGCAAACAGGTGCTGGAACGCGTAGACTTCAGCATGGCCGACCTGTCTCGCTGCGATTTTCGAGATTCCGTCTTGCATGAATGCAGCCTAAGGGAGGCTCATCTGGTCGATGCCCGGTTTGAAGGTGCAGACTTGCGAGGTGCCGATCTGGGCGGGATCAAGCTCAATGATGCAAGAAAATTCAAGGGCGCCATCATCTCGCGCCAGCAGGCAGGTCAGTTGCTGTCAGAAATGGGCATACTGGTCCGCTGAGAGGCCAGAACCAGTGATGTTTCCGCTAGAAAGTGGATTGCTCGTCAAGGCATTCAAGCTTACCCGGCCATGGTCAACTGCGGGCTGATGCAGTTGACGGTGCCCACCCTGAGGAAGAAAGTGGCCCGCCTCAAGGCCGAGCGCGATATCCTCAAAAAGGCCGCAGCTTTTTTCGCACGAGAGGCGATATGAGGTTCACCTTTATCACCAGACACCGCCACATCTGGCCCCTCACATAGCTGTGCAGGGCGGCGAAGGTATCCCTCTCAGGCTTTCATACTTGGCTCAGTCGTCCGCACAGCGTCCGAAAGGTTCATGATACCTGGATTGAGTGGCTGATGCGCAGAATGCCATGAAAGCTCGATGCAGACGACGGGCAAAGCCCATGGATAATGGCGAACGCGCAGTGATTGCCGACAATATCCTACTGTCCCTTACCGCACAAAGACCCCAGCCGGAATGCCCCGCAGCCCCTCGGCAGGCCGGGTGGCGGAGGAAAGCCCTATGCGCTCTCCTGTACCGCACCAGATTCCTGAGCTGCACTCACCCGCCATTTGGAGCATTGCGGCCCGTCGAACGCGGTCGCTGGTCTCGACCGGCTATGGACACCACCGCTTTCTAAATGGCATGTCCTCTTTATTTTGCACCAGATGGGCAACCTTCTTAAGGTAGGGGGATGGAAAAATTGCTGAAGCGGCCAGAGGCCGGTCGCGAGGTTGCACTGGTAACAGGTTCCACCTCGGGGATAGGTGCCGCGATAGCGCGCCGACTTGTGGATGAAGGCTTGTTCGTCATCCTGCATTCAAGAGAGTCTGCCGAAAAGGGGGCGGCATTTGCTGCGGAACTTGGTTTCGCGGCTTACATTCAAGCTGATCTGTCATGTGAGAACGCAAGAGGCAGCCTCATAACAGAAGCTATCGCCATCACAGGCAGACTGGATGTTCTGATTAACAATGCTGGTATCAGTGGCTTGATATCGCATGATGATCTTCCAGCAGCCAGTCCTGATATTTGGCGCTCGCTATATGAAGTCAATGTCATCGCGCCATTTCAGCTTATCGCATTGAGCGAGAAGTATTTACGTGAATCGGCCAAAAAAAATGGCCGCGCTTGCGTTATCAATATCAGTTCGCATGCCGGTGTGCGGCCGAAGGGCGGATCAATCCCCTATGCAGCGACGAAGGCTGCTCTCAATCACGTCACGCGCCTTCTCGCCCGGTCACTTGGGCCCGAGATCAGGGTGAACGCGGTCGCGCCCGGTCTTGTCGACACGCCACTCACCGCGGATTGGACCGAGGCACAGGCACTGTGGCAAGCGCAGTCTCCGATGAAAAGAGCCGCTCGCCCCGAGGACATCGCCCAAGCTGTGATGATGTTATTGAATGCAGATTACATCACAGGAGAAATTCTTCTGTCAGATGGCGGCTTGAATCTTACCTAGGTTTTCAATTCCGGCATCTGATTGATTGGATTGATTGGATTGATGATGTATATGTCTGGCTCTGAAGTCCAGATTTGAAAATGACTTCGTAGGTCGCGATCCCGCCCAGGGTCTTCAGCCGTCGTGCGAAGTTAGTGGCGGCCAAGAAGTCGGAGAGGTGCGCTCGCGGTTGATCGTAGCTGTCGCCGTGGAAGCGCTTGACGGTTGCGTCCTTGATCGTTCGGGACAGAAGCTTGACCTGCACCCATTGGTCCAACGATAGTTGGGTTTGCTCCGCTGGCGCTCGATCCCGTTGACCTCGCAGATCAAGTGGAAATGCATTGACTGGGAAGTGATGCTGTTCCGGTTCCGGGGCTGCTCTGCGAACTGAATACCGTTGTGGCCGCGCCGAACGTTGTCTCGGTGAGAATGGTGTGAACCTGATACGGCACGGCCTCAAACATGTGCCGCAGGAACTCTCAAGCGGCTCTCCTGTCGGCTGTTCCAACGCGTTGGGCCACGGCGAATGTGGACGGCCGCTCAATGCGCACAAAGAGATAGAGCTTGCCTTCGGCAGTTTGCACTTCCGCGATGTCGATATGGAAAAAACCCTATCGGGTCGCGCCTGAACTTGCGACGCCTGGGCTCATCACCCTCAACATTCGGCAAACGCGAAATCCCATGCCGCTGCAGACAGCGATGCAAGACTGATTGCATCAGATGCGGGATCGACGGTTGCAGTGCGGAGAGGCAGCGTCCAGGGGCAGCAGGTCTGATGTCGGAACGCGACGACTATCGCTTCTTCAGCTTCTGTCGGAACTGTGAAGCGCATTTCAGGCGGCACGGCCTTCATATCCTCGCCCGTGACCCGGTTCCACCACTTTGCAACTGTCTTGGCATTGATGCCCAGTTCCCGGCTCAGCTGCACGCGAAGCTTGCGTGGCCGTGGCGCTCCCGTGAGGAAGCTGCCCCATAGGCCTCATTCCATTCCAAAGAAAATATCACACCATCAAACTGGGAGATCAAACACCCGCTAACTCAACTGTCTATGCTTGGCATCCGTTGCGGCGAACTCTATCAGCGCGCGCAACTTGCGGGGCATCGTGCGTCCTTCCAGATAGACCATGTTCAGCGGATGCCGGGGGGCCTCATAATCCGGAAGCAGCGCAACCAGTCTTCCATCCTGCAGTTGCCCGCTCACCACAAAGTGCGGGCAAAGCGCGATCCCGAGGCCCTCACCTGCAAACTCTGCGGCAATCTGCGCATTGTTGACGGAAAACCGTCCCTGCACGATCACAGTTTCCGTCATGCCATTCGCGGACAAGTTCCAGCGCAGGGGATGACGGCGATTGGTGTCGATGATGCAGTCATGGGTCGCCAGATCGGCGGGATGAACAGGAGGAGCGCGATGGACCAGATATCCGGGTGAGGCCACCAGAACAGAGCCCAGCATACCCAGACGCCGCACCTTAAGAGATTGCAGATCAGGCTCGCCAATCCGAAAGGCAATGTCGATCCCATGCCGCGCCAGATCGACATAACGGTCATCCAGTTGCAGATCGACGGACACGCCCGGATATTGCGCCAGAAAACGCCCAAGCATCCCCTTGATATAAACCGCTCCGAAAGTGATCGGGGCACTAACCCGGATATGCCCGGAAAGCTGCACAGGATCTTCCGCGACACTGGACAGCAGATCATCCAGATCTTCCAGAAGTGCGGGCGCACGTGCGAGCAGATCCTGCCCGGCTGCCGTCAGCCCGACAGCGCGCGTGGTGCGCTGTAAAAGCCGTGTGCCGAGGCGTCGCTCCAGTTCCGCAACATACTTCGAGGTCAGCCGGTTGGACATGGAGAGGCGCTCAGCCGCAGCTGTGAAAGAGCCGGTTTCGGCGGTCGCCACAAAGGCACGGATGCAATCCAGGAGATCCATCTCAATTACGAACATTTCATGGATAGTGTGACAACAAAATATCCATATCATTCTGAATAAGGTGGCGCAATATTCACCTCAACAGAACGGCGGCCAAAGCGGCTGCCCAGACAAGAGGCGAAGAAAATGACCATCGCGATTATCGGAACCGGAAACATTGGTGCAGGTCTTGCGCGTGTGTTTTCCAATGCAAGGCATGATGTGGTTCTTGCCAATGCCAATGGCAGCACAGAAGCGGCCGCAAAGCTTGGCGTGCGTGCAGCAAGCGTGACCGAAGCGGTCAAGGCCGCAGATACCGTCATTCTCGCCACCCCCTATGATGCTGCACAAAGCATCACTCAGGCTGCAGACTTCACAGGGAAGGTCGTGATTGATGTGTCGAACCCTGTCACTGCGGACTTTTCAGGCCTGCAACTGGGCCAGACCAGCTCAGCGGCGGAAGAGATTGCCCATCTCCTGCCCGGCGCGACGGTGGTCAAGGCTTTCAACACAGTTTTTGCGCAGCACTATGCCGGTGATCTGACCCTTGAAGGCCGCAAGATCCAGACCTTCGTGGCTGCGGATGATGACACCACCCGCCGCGCTGTCGTGGCACTTGCCAACAGCGTCGGGTTTGAGGCCGTGGAAGCCGGGCCGCTGTCAAACGCCCGCTATCTGGAGGCGCTTGGCTACATGAACATCCAGTTCGGCTTCATGCTGAACCGGCGCACGGGGATTGCGCCGATCTGGCTGGGCTGAACAGCCATCGACACGACGCGGCTATTCGAAATTCGAGGAGATGAAGATGGGCACGGCACAATCTCTTGCACAACTGAAGGATGGGCTGAAAGCATCAGACCGGATGCCGCTCGTCTTCCTTGGCCATGGCTCTCCCATGAACGCGATCGAGGATAATGCCTATTCGCGCTCATGGATCGAACTGGGCAAGACCCTCCCTCGCCCCCAGGCCATTCTGGTGATCTCGGCGCACTGGATGACCCACGGCTCGACCCTGGTCGATGTCTCGAAGATGCCGCGCACCATCCATGACTTCTATGGCTTCCCGCAAGAACTCCACGCCGTTCAATATCCGGCGCATGGGAAGCCCGAGCTGGCGCGGGAGGTCATCAGCCTTCTGGCCAGCCATCATGTGGAAGGCGATGAAACCTGGGGCCTTGATCACGGGGCATGGTCGGTGCTGGCCCGGATTTACCCCGAGGCGGATGTGCCAGTTTTCCAGCTCTCCATCGACATGTCAAAGGATCTCGACTGGCATCTGAAAATCGGCAGGGATCTGGCCGACCTGCGCCGGAAGGGCGTTCTCATCCTCGGCTCAGGCAATGTGGTGCATAATCTGCGCACCATGCGCTGGGGCGGCAAGCCCTATGACTGGGCCGAAGAGTTCGATACCTTCTTCGCTGAGAAACTGGAAGCGCGCGATGTTGCTGCACTAGCCGACCGCACGGCCATGGGAAACCTCTTCCGCATGGCACAGCCTACCCCTGACCACTATCTGCCTGCCCTCACCATCGCCGGTCTCGGCGAGGCGGCCGACAGGCTGACCTTCATGAATAGCTCGATCGACATCTCCTCGGTGTCGATGCGCAGCTTCATCTTTCACTGAAACAAGGCACGATGTTCTGACCAGACCTGCAGGGCAAAGCACCTGCCCTGTGCCTTGAAGGAGACCCATGATGCTTGTTGACGGAAAATGGGCCAGTGACTGGCAACCCATTCAGGCCAGCGATGCCAAGGGAGGCTTTGTCCGTCAGACCTCCAGTTTCCGCAACTGGATCACCCCCGACGGCAGTGCCGGCCCCACCGGGACTGCCGGCTTCAAGGCCGAGGACGGGCGCTATCATCTTTATGTCGCGCTGATCTGCCCGTGGGCCAGCCGCACGCTCATCGCCCGCAAACTGAAGGGGCTGGAGCATGTGGTCTCGCTGTCTATTGTCGAGCCCGAACTGGGCGATCAGGGCTGGCGCTTTGCCTCGCCGGACCCGGTGAATGGCGCGCACTACCTGCATGAAATTTATACGAAAGCCGATCCGCATATTTCCGGCCGGGCAACGGTTCCGGTGCTGTGGGACAAGAAAACCAGCACTATCGTGAGCAATGAATCTGCAGAAATCGTGCGCATGTTCAATTCGGGTTTCGGCGCACTTGCCTCCGGGCCGGATCTTTACCCGCAGCCCCTGCGCAGCCACATTGATGCACTGAATGAGCGTATCTATACGCACCTCAATAATGGCGTTTATCGCGCTGGCTTTGCCACCACCCAGCTTGCCTATGAAGATGCTTTCCGCGATGTCTTCACCGAGCTTGATACGCTTGAGGCCGAACTTGCCGCAGCCGGCCCGTGGCTTGTGGGCCAAACATTCACTGAAGCCGATATCCGTCTGTTCGTCACGCTGATCCGTTTCGATGCGGCCTATTTTGGGCTGTTCAAGACCAATCTGCGCCGCATCGCGGACTATCCCGCGCTCTCAGCCTACCTCTTGCGGGTGCTGAACCTGCCGGGCGTGCGGGAGACGGTTTCCATCGCCCACATCAAGCGCGGCTATTACTCAATCAGGAAGCTGAACCCGAACGGCATCGTGCCCGTGGGTCCGGATTTATCGGGGCTGGACGTGGTGGGAGAGTGATGAGAAGGATGGCTGGAACAACGAAACTACCGGAGCACCGCACCTTGTGCGCCCTGTGACCGGGATCTTGCGGAGGCTCCATGCGCTGGGTGAAAGCTCATAAATATCAGCACCTGCTTCATGGCGCTTTTCATGGTGCGGGTTGCGCCTGCATGCGCCCGGAAGTTCAGAATGTCTGCGCCCGTATCGAGCATGCCATATCCCGCCGCACTCTGCTGGGTGGACTTGCCGCACTGATAAGCGCCCCTGCCCTGGGCACCATTTCTCCGGCCTTTGCCCAACCCGCCTCCCGCCCGACCCTGCTGCGCAATGGCCGGATTTTTGATGGCGTCTCCAGCACGCTTCTGGAAGGGCGCAATATTCTGGTGGATGACGGACGCATCAAGGCCATGCCCGGTGCGGATGAAACCGTCGCAGATGCCGAAATCATCGACTGCACAGGCAAAACGCTGATGCCGGGGCTGATTGATGCACACTGGCACACGCTTCTCGCCGCCATTCCGCTGACAGTGGCGATGACGGCAGATGTTGCCTATCTCCATCTTGTGGCCGCCGAGGAAGCGCAGAAAACAATTCTGCGCGGCTTCACTACTGTGCGCGACATGGGTGGCCCCTCCTTTGCCCTGAAGCGCGCCATCGATGAAAACCGCATCGCCGGCCCACGCATTTTTCCCTCCGGCGCGATGATCTCGCAGACCTCGGGCCATGGCGATTTTCGCTCACGTCGAGAACTGCCGCGTGCTTTTGAAATGGGGATGAGTGATGCAGAGAAAGCCGGCATCTCAGCAATAGCGGATGGCGTGCCGGAGGTGCTGCGTCGCACCCGTGAGCAGCTCATGCTGGGTGCAAGCCAGGTGAAGATCATGGTCGGGGGCGGTGTCTCATCGCTCTATGACCCGCTGGATTCCATCCAGTTCACCCGCGAAGAGGTCCGTGCAGCAGTAGAGGCCACCTCGGATTGGGGCACTTATGTCTGCGCTCATGTTTATACCGCGCCCGGCATCAAACGCGCCCTCTCCAATGGCGTGCGGTGTATCGAGCATGGCCAGTTGGCGGATGAGGAGGCCGTGCGGCAAATGGCTGACACCGGCGCATGGTGGAGCATTCAGCCGTTTCTGGCGGATGACGATTCCAACCCCAAAAGCCTGCCCGAGCAAAGGGCCATGCAGGAACTGATTGCAGAAGGAACGGTTCGCGCCTTTGATCTGGGACGTGATTTCAAAGTGAAGATGGCATGGGGCACAGACATTCTGTTCAACCCGGCAGGCACCCGCACACAAGGCAAGCAGCTTGCCAAGACAGCCCGCTGGCTAGGCAATGATGGTGCCTTGCGCATGGCGACCAGCGGCAATGGCGAGTTGCTCGCTCTCTCCGGCGGCCGCTCCCCCTACAGGGGGCAAATCGGCGTTCTCTCTCCCAATGCCTATGCCGATATTCTGGCGATAGATGGCAACCCACTGGAAGATATTTCCCTGATCAGCGATCCGGAAAAAAACATGAAACTCATCATGAAAGACGGGCGCATCTATAAGAACACGCTGGCAGATCAGCGTTAGCGTGCCGCGCTCAAGGCGCGGCATTGCGTTCTGGAACATTGCGGCGACAGAACGACCTACCCCAACGGCATCTTCGCAAGCAGGCCTTGCGGGATTGCATCATGATTTTCAAAAATGACGCAATAGAGTGAGGGTGATTCAGCCATGCTTCACTGAATATGCCTTCTTGTGGCCTGATTCAGTGAAGTATCATTCCTGATGCATTGTAAGAATTGGAATTTTTCAATGAAGAAGCATGGTATCGTAGCCTCTCTTCTGGCGGGTGCGCTTTTCGTCACGGGCAGTGCATCTCTGGTCACGCCCGCCTTTGCAGAGACGGCAGCGAAGAAGGAAGCATCGGCAGTTACGGCACCTGCGGGAATCTACAAGCTGGACGCAACCCATGCGGCCCTGCTCTGGTCTTTCAAGCACAATGACATTTCAAACTATACCGGTCGCTTCCAGGCTCTTGATGCAACCTTGAACCTGGACCCCAAGCAGATCGACAAATCCTCGATTGAATTCACCATCGACCCGAAGTCGGTACAGACCTCCTATCCTGCTGACTACAAGGCCTTCCACAAGGATAGTGCCTATGAAAGCTGGAATGAAGACATCAGCCGCAATCCGAGCTTCCTGAACAGCGACAAGTTCCCGAACATCACGTTCAAGTCCACGAAGGTGGAGCAGACCGGTGCGCTCACCGCGCGCGTGACCGGCGATCTCACGTTCCTGGGCGTGACCAAGCCTGTCACACTGAACGCAACCTTCCTGGGCGGCATTGCAAGTCACCCTTACATGAAGGTTCCCGCACTCGGTTTTTCTGCCGAAGGGCATTTCAACCGCAAGGACTTCGGGCTGGAGCCCGGCCCGGTGGGAGAAGAGATCACCATCCGCTTTGACGGCGAATTCGTACAGCAGAGCGCACCCGCCAAGGCCAACTGACATTATATGAATGCAAGCAACGCCCCACGAGTGACTCTCATGGGGCGTTGCTTACGTTTCGGATCTTGATGAAGAATGGGCACGGTGGCATCAAGCATGCCAAGCTATAGCGGTAAAAATATTCAGAGCCCGCCTCATAGTTCAGGCGGGAATTTCAATGTCTTGAAATAAGTATGGCTGCACAGGATGTGAGGCGGTTGGGCATCATCCGGCCGACCATGACTGTCACATCCCGAACGCCTTCAGAGGCCGGCGCGTAACACCCGAAAACAATCCATGCGTTCGTTTGCGGTTGGGCTCTCAGATTTTCATGCGATATGCAGATGCCCATCATGCCTCTGAAATCAGGGACGTGCATAGAGCCGGACTGAACAGCCCATCTGGCATATCGTCAGCACCAGAACGTTATATTCCTGAATTTTTCAGGGCTCTATTTATCCCAGTTCTCCGGTGACTTCGACGTATCACGTCCATCCGATTCTTTGGCAACACCTTTGAATGGCCCGGGAGACTGCTTCACTTCCATGAAGTGACCAGTGTGCTCATCGCGCTTCTGCCAGCGACCGTCATCACGCAGCGTCTGTGTTCTCCCGCGCACGGCACCCTGCCGAGAACCCTCACCTGTATTGCGCGCCATGTTGCACCCCCAATCTCATTCACATCCGAATTAGAGCCATATTCACATGTGCCTTCCCGGCTGGAAGGGAGGCCGCTCGTACACGGAAATCCAGCCAGCATCTGGCCACCCCTCATCGAAAGGCGGCCAGACACCAAAGCAGATCAGCTACAGCCAGTGGTGGAACCACAGGTGTCACACTTCAGGCAGGTGCCATTGCGCACGAGCGTGAAGTTCATGCACTCAGGGCACGCCTCGCCCTCATAGCCCTTGGCCCGTGCTTCGGCCCGGGCTTCCGCCTTGCGAGCCGTCGCGCTGCGCC
Organism: Pararhodobacter sp.; assembly: GCF_034676545.1. Taxonomy (NCBI): domain Bacteria; kingdom Pseudomonadati; phylum Pseudomonadota; class Alphaproteobacteria; order Rhodobacterales; family Paracoccaceae; genus Pararhodobacter; species Pararhodobacter sp. The sequence goes on along the minus strand of NZ_JAUCBZ010000001.1, from coordinate 406 downwards.
ATGGCAGAGTCTGTGCCAGAAGTTCGCTCGCAGCCTCGGCGCTTTCAGCCTCCACCACAGTTTCCACTGTCTCGGTCAGCTCCGAGGTTTCAACCTTGAGAACGGTCGCCCCCTCAACACGGCCACGCAGAACAGTGACATTATCACTCGGCGCACGCGGTTCGCTCGCAGTGGCAGGCTGCGTCACCATCAGGTTCACAGCCTTGCCGCGCACCAACCCCTTCGAGACGATCCGCGCAGCAGGATTGGGAGCCTTGCCCTCATCCACGCCCTTGCCCAGTGCATCAAAGCCCGTTTCGCCCGGATCCACATGGCCCAGATCGTTGCGGGCGAGATAGGACACCGCCAACTCGCGGAACACATAGTCCAGAATCGAGGTGGCATATTTGATGGTGTCATTGCCCTG